>DATNKA010000640.1:0-8382 GCA_035603655.1 Candidatus Acidiferrales bacterium
CGGAAAGTCAGGTCGGCTGGATACCCATCGCGCAATTTGAGATTCCCGCTCACAAGTAACGAGCCGCGTTTCAGGTGCGAGTCGCCGGTGAGTTGAAGATCGCTACCCCGCGTGATGGCGTGCAAATCGAGATCCCCGGCAGGTTCGTGATTGAGGGTTAGATCGCGAATATGGACTTCCGCGTTGATCGCGGGCGCGTCTGCCGTTCCTGAGCCTTTAACAGTGAGGTCGGCGCGCCCTTCGATGGCCACACGATTGGAATGGATTTGGCGGATGTTTGCGAGATCGAGGTTGCTTCCTGTCAGGTCCAGACGAAAGCCGCGCGTCGTTGGATTGTAGGCGGCGCTGCCCGAGATGATGGAATCGTCGTGATTGAGATGGATATTATCGAGTGCCAACTCACCGTGATCAAAATGGAAGTTGGAATCGAACTGTTGGATGGGCTCACCGTAGGCGGAGGCTTTATGGATCTGGATTTGACCATCGCCGTGAGCATCGGACCCAGTACCGGCGGCTTCGAGGGATAGATCGGCTGTACCGGTGATGGGATAGTTGTATCCGGCGAGCGCTTGCACGGCAGCGAGGTCGCTGTTGTGGAGGTTGGCGCGGATCGTGAATTGACTGTCGGCGGTGAAATGACCGTGTTCGAGCCTGGAAGAAGCATCAAAATCGGCGGATGTGTTGTCGCGACGCAGAGTGGCATTGTGCAGAGCGATGTCCTGGAAGGAAAGCTGGAGGACGGTAGAGAGAGAATCCCAATGGGTGTGGAGCGGGTGCGTATTGACGGTGGAGGGGATATTGATATCGAAGTCGTCGACCAACAGATTGCCGGCAAGTTGAGGAGATGAGAATGCGCCGGTGAGGTTGCCGTTGAAAGTGGCGCGTCCGTTGAGCACAACCGGAAACAGAGCGGGGCCGCGCACGAGCGCGACAAAAGGAAGCCAGTCGATGAGACTGGACGTGGAAACGGAGAGGTGGAGCGAGGAGCTGGGAGACAGGGTTCCAGAGGCTTGGACGCGGCTGGTGGGCGTGGTCAGATTGAACTGAGGGAGATCGAGGGTTTCAGTGGCGGCATAATACACTCCGGCGGCGTGGCCCGTAAGCGTTAGTCGCCCGGGGTTCGAGGGCGGAGAGGCATCAAGAGAGAACTGAACTTCGGCATCGCGGCGAGTTCCCTTCCAACGAGTCTCAATCGTGCCCGAAGCTGATGAGGCAAGCTGGAAATCAGGTAGCGGGTGAGCCGGGACGTTGAGGGCGCGGGCAAGCTCTTCGGCGGAGATGTCATGCAGGCGCAAAAAAATGAGTGCGCTCTGAATGGCGTGCGGCTTGGGCTTGGCAATTTGCTGGCGAGATTTGTTGGGTGGTGCGGCGGCCGAAATAGTAGCCGTCTCAAGGGTTTTTCTCGCCGCGGGAGAAAGGTGCTGTTCCGGTGCGAGCCATTGATTCAGTTCGGCTTCCCCGGTGAACGTTCCCGCGAAAATCTTACCTTGCAGCTTAGAAAGTTTAACTTGCTGATCAGTGATCGAATAGCCGGTGGTGAGAGCCGCCTTGGAGAAGGAAATTTGACTGTCCTGCCAGTTGAGATCGCGAAGAGTAAGCAGTCCGTTGGAGGCGAACTGGTCGAGTGACCACTCGCCTTCTCCTTTGAGATCTAGACTTCCGCCGCGAAGCTCACGGCGACGGGAAATGGAAGCTGCTTCAGTGAGATCGAGGTGAGCATCGTAGGTAGCTCTAAGATGGGGATGGCGGAAGTCGGCGATGTGGCCGCTGGCGAACAGATTGGAGTGCCCGGAATTCCATTTGAGGGACGTAACCTCGGCAGAATCGGATGCGAGGTTGAATTCCGCCGAAGCCATCCACCCGAACGGCCGGCAGTCCAGCAGTTTGGTATCGACCGAGCTGAGCAGCAGGCGTCCGTTGTAGCGGGCGTGGAGATAAGAATAATCCATCTGGAGCCAAGTATCGCGAGCGGCGAGGTTAAGCGGTATGGTCTGGTCGTCCCAAAGCAGGCGACCGTGGCGAAGATCAAAGCGATTGATGGAAAGGGCGAAGAGTTGCTCGATAGAAGTCTGCCCCGATATAGTGCGCGGTCGCTTAGGAAAGTTGGTGGTGCCGTCCGGATAGAAAGCAATGTGAATGACGGGCTGATCGAGGATAAGTTCCTCAAAAGCTAGTTCCGAACGGAGCAGAGAGCTGATTTTCAAGCGGGCGACGATGCCGTCCGCATGAGCGAGAGGGACATCGGTAGCGGCTTCGCGGCCGTGGACAGTAATATCCCGAACTTCGACCTGAAACCGAAATGGAATGGTATGGAAGCTACCGATTTGGGCGCGGCCCCCGGTTATCCGTTCGACCTCGGCGGTCAGGCGACGACGGACGAGAGATTGAAACGACTCAGTGGTGGTATAGAAAAGCAAAGCCGCGATCCCGAAAAATGTTGCCGCGATGAGGGCGACCAGATATTTCCACCAGCGGCGAGGTGGCTTGGAAGCGTCCGCTGTCACTGCGATTGAACTCCCGGCTCACTTGGCGAGGGCGTAACCCCTGGTATGTGAACTTGACCTTCCGAGCGCAGAGTTTGCAGCCAGGAAACGAGCATTTCGCTCACCTTTTCTTCGGTGAGGAGCTCGCGGATTTTCGCGGAGACTTCCGGCAGTGGCACTTCGAAAGCGCCGGACTGCTTCAATTTTGGGACGAACTGATCGCGGTAGTAGGCTTCGATGGACTTGGTATCAATCTGCACAGCGGGGCGAAGGCGAGCATCGACCAGACGCATGACATCGACTTGCTGCCGGACGTGAGCGAATAGTTCCTTCTCCGAAATGTGATAGCGAGTGAGAAGCGAGCGCCAGGACTCGTCGGTGACGGCTTGGGGATATTGCTTGCGCGCGTCGGCGATGCGGGCGCTTACTTCGGTATCCGTGGCGTGCGGGAAGTCGGCGGACTTCATTTGCTCACGCAGTAGTTCCTGGTCAATCAGCCGATCGAGCGTGGCGCGGCGATCGTCATCCGTGAAGTCAGCCAGTGAGCGTCCGCTTAGCAGCGCGTCGTAGCAGAGGGCTTCGTCCAAATCGGACTGCAAGATCACGCGTCCATTGACCGTAGCGACGATGCGGTCGACTACTTCTGCAACCGCGGAAGGCGCAAGGGCGAGCAGGGCCAAAAGAAGAGTTAGCGCGACCGTAATCGTTCCCTTGCTAGAAGATCTCATCAAAATGGCTGACCTATACTGAAAAAAACATTGAAGTGCTGCAGGTGTTGCGGAGTAAACGCCGTTGGCAATGGTGCCGGCGGCGGGGCCGGCGGCACCGGCACCAGCGTGAAGCCAGTGGGAAACACCGTCGGATTCAGATTGTACCCGAAATCGAACCGTAAAGGACCAATGGGTGTCTTATAGCGCAACCCAATGCCGACCGCGTGAGAAGTGTAGTCGTAGCCGGAGTTGTCAAAGCTGGTCACGCAATTGTTGTATGGCGTTGCAGCGGTGACCGGGCTGAATTGCAGGCACTGGGAAGGGTTGGGCTGATGCCAGCGCATCAGGCCCTTCAGCATGTCGTGGCCGGCGGTGAAAACATTCCCCATATCGTGAAACAGAGCGAAGCCGAAACCTTCCCCGAGATACGGCAGGCTGATCGAAGGAAACCGGAGTTCCTCACTGTTGACGAACAGCGCCGAGCCACCGACGGGGAAGCCGGAATCGGGATCGCGGGGTCCTGCCTGATTTAACCCGAAACCGCGGTGAGAGTTGCCACCGCCGGCGAAAAAAAGTTCGGGCAAAGGGATGATGGAAATATTCTGCTGACACGCCGTCTGCAGGTTATTAAGCGGACAGGATCCTGGCGGCAGGATCCTGGTGCCTCGATAGACTTGTTCCAGGCCGAGAGTGGTGGATCGAGCAAACACGAACTTATGATTGGACCGGCCGAACCCATAATAAGTGGAGTCCTGAGCCAGAGCGCGGGCATAGTCCGACTGCGAGCCGACATAGCTGGACGCGGCGAAACCATCGAGGGTAAAGTACTGCCCCTTGGTGCTTTCCAGGGGATTATCGCGCTGGTCGCGGATGAAGGTGAAGCCGGGGCCGCCAACGTGGGCAGGCAGGGAAAACAAGCTGAATTCGGCAGGCGAAAAGTTCGAGGCAAAGCTGCTCGCTTTGACGCGGCGGTAATCGAAGCGGTAGGTAATGGAAGTGGAGTGATTGGCCTGTAGTTTTCCAATTTGCTGGCGAAGATCGATTTTTCCCTCGAGGCGTTGCGAGGTGAAGGTGGAGACGTTAAGACTGTTGTCGTAGAAGATCGTGTAGAAGAGCTTCAGGCGGTCGTTGTTGAAGATCTTGGGCACTTCATAACTGATCAGGCCGCGCTGCTGCAGGGTTCCGACGTGGGACTGGAAAGTTAGAGTCTGGTCGCGGCCAGCGACATTGAGGCGGGTCACATCGAATCCCACGCGGGGGCTTACGCCGGTGGAACCAGCGGGCGAGTTGGTACCGGAGGGTAGGCCGGTTTCGAATTCCAAACCTAGGCCATAAGTGAAAGTGTAACGTCTGGCCTCCTGTACCTGAACAACGACATTTTTTTGAGGATCGGAACCTTCGGGATTCTGTACGGCCGTATCGACCTGGCTGAAGATGCCCAGATCATAAAGCTTGGTCTGAGTGTCCAGCAGATCCTGCTGGCTGAGAGGCTTACCAGCGACAACCTGAACTTCGCGCTGCACCACATAGTCGCGGGTGTGTTCAAGACCACCGACCATGACATGGTTGACGAAAAACTGTTCGCCTTCCTGGATGGAGTAGGTAACGTCTTCGCGATCAGGCGTTCCAGGAGTCGGGTCCGTTATGATATCCAGGACAGCCCTGGAGAAGCCGTGATTGAAGTAGTAGTTGAGAATGGAGTCGCGATCACTGGCTAGACTCTGCTCGGAATATGGCTGGCCCGCGGCGGTATTGAGTTCGGGAAAGGCCCCGGCCTCGACCTTCTGATTTCCCACAATCCGAAATGCGCCTACGAGAGTTTGCGGCCCTTCTTCGATTCGAATGTGCACCGCCAGGTGATTCGGGTTACGGCGATAATCGTCATCAACCTTGGTTTGAATTTTGGCTTGACGGAATCCGTTTGAAAGGTACAAGGCCTGGAAGCCGGTAACGTCATTCTTGAGCAAGGCTTCGCTGTATCGTCCGGGGGAAAAGAACTTACCAGCGGGCTGAATCTGCAGGCGTTGTCGGAGCAGTTGTGTAGAGAAATATTTGTTTCCTTTGATTTCAACCAGTTCGAGCTTGTGGACCGGCCCAGGATCAATACGATAGGTTATTCGGACGGTATCTGGAGTCGTTTCCTTCTGAAAATCGACAGAGGCGTCGAAGTGGCCGCGACTCTGCAGATAGTTGAGCAGGTTGCGCTTGCCTTCGTTGAGCAAGTCATCGTCGAGAGCGTTTTCCTGATAGATGGGGATTTCTTTTTTCAGCGTCCCTCGGCTGACGTGAAAGCCCTGAGCGTAAAGTACGACGACGGGGCCGGGTTCGATCAGAAAGGTATAGTCGACCGCATTGGATTCAGCACGATATTTCTGTTCGGCGATGGAGACTTGCGCCAGCACTCGCTGCTGCTTTTGAAGCTTCTTGCGGAGATGTTGAAGCGCGTTGGTGATGCGAGCAGCGGTGACGCGCTCCCCTGGGTGCAACCGAGCGAGATCCTGTACCTGGCCCTGGGAAAACGACGGATGCCCAGAGACCTTCACCTCTCCGACATGCGCAGGTTCTCTGGCAGTGATGTGGAAAAGAATGCTTACCTGCTGCGTGGCAGCGTTCGAAGTGCTTTCCGCGGTGACGCGTGCACGGTAATATCCGTTTTCCTGCATCAGTTGACGGATGTTCTGCAAGGAGCGGTTGAGTTTGTCCAGGGTATGGAGTTCACCGAACTGGAGTTTGGAGGCGTTCACAATCTGGTTATAACTGGGATGGCCGGGAGCACCATCCACGTCGATGGCGCCAACGAAGAAATTCAGCGAAGTGGTGAAAGTGAGAATGACATCGCCGCCAGAGACTGTCACTTCAGCCTGAATGTCGGCAAAACGGCCGGTGGAGAAAAGCTCGCGAATGCTATCCCGAACCTGATCCCGATCAAGAGGCTGGCCAGCTTTCTGCGGAACCATCTGGAGCAAGTGGTCGGCGTCAGGCACCCCCGGGAGTTCGACTGATTTGACGGTGCGTCCAACATAAGAAGACATGGCGGCGAGAGACGAGGGTGGCTCGGATTGCGGCGGCTGCGCGGTAGGCAACGTTACGGCCGGTCCGGCAGGCGCAGCCGAAGCGAGCGAAACCATGATCAGGATGACGAAGGCCGCGTACCGTTTTGGCAAATAATTTCCTTAGGCCCGTTTCCTACTTCGATGAAGCGTGAAGGGCCATCGTTGTACCGTGTACTGACGCTTAGGTGATCACACTTATAATAAAGGTTTTGCGGGAAGGAACTGGTGACCTCCTTGAGGCAGGGCTCAGAGAAAGAGCAGCCAAACTCAAAGTTCGAAGAACGTTATTCGCGACAGATTCTATTTCGCGGAATCGGAGCGGAGGGCCAACGACGCGTGGCGGCGGGCAGGATCGCGATTGTGGGGTGCGGCGCGACCGGATCGGCACTGGCGCAAATGCTCGCAAGGGCGGGTGTCGGCAAGTTGCGGATTATTGATCGCGACTACGTCGAGGCTAGCAATCTGCAACGGCAGTCTCTGTTTGACGAGGCCGATGCGTCCGAGTCAACGCCTAAAGCGATTGCTGCGGCGAGAAAAATTGCGGGGTTCAATTCGGAAGTTGAGGTGGAGGCGCGGGTCGAGGATGTGGTTCCTGGAAACATTGAGGCGATACTTGAAGGAATGGACGTGCTCCTCGATGGCACAGACAATTTTGAAACCCGTTATTTGGTAAACGATTACGCAGTGAAGGCTTCCCTGCCGTGGATTTATGCCGCCGCCGTGGGCAGCTATGGGGTGACGCTGAATGTGTCGCCGCGGAACACAGCGTGCCTTGCCTGCCTCTTTCCGGATACACCGCAGGGTATGGTAGAGACCTGCGAAACCTCCGGGGTTCTGAATACTGCGGTCAACGTGGTTGCGTCGATTGCAGCGACCGAGGCGTTGAAGTTGCTGGTCGGCGGTGAAGCGCTCGAAAAGCTGCGGAAGACGCTATGGTCGTTTGACGTTTGGACCAACGAGCACGCTGAGATTGCTGCCGGGAAACCGCGGGTCGGCTGCCAGGCGTGCGGCGAGAGGGATTTTGTGCATCTGGCGGGTGAAGGGCGTCCGCATATCACGATGTGCGGACGAAATTCGGTGCAGATTCATGAGCGGGCGAGACCGATTGACTTTGCCGAAATGCAGCGGCGGCTGGAGTCGCTCGGTCAAGTGCGCCATAACGAATTTGTCTTAAAGTTCTGGCGCGAGCCTTATGAGATGACGCTTTTTCCGGATGGCCGGGCGATTATCAAGGGAACTACCGACACCGGAGTTGCGCGAAGTTTGTATGCCAGGTACGTGGGCAGCTGACATGCTCCACAAGCAACTCCACGGCAAGACGGCGATCATTACCGGCGGCGCGGGCGGTATCGGTCGCGCGACGGCTCTGTTGTTTGCTCGCGAGGGTGCGGCCGTGGCCATCGTCGACCTTAACCGGGCAGCCGGAGTTGAAATCGCCGGCGAAATTTCCGCAGCCGGGGGGCATGCAATTTTTGAACGTGCCGATTTAACCCGCCCAGACGATTGCCAGCGCGTGGTCGACTGCACGGTGAAAGAATTCGGTGGGGTTCACGTTCTGTTTAACAATGCTGGCATCATCCGGCGAGCCTCGGTACTTGATGTCACCCCAGACGAGTGGGACAAGGTGATGGCGGTCAACGTAAAATCCGTTTTCCTTATGTCCAGGGTGGTGATTCCAGTGATGGCCAAGGCGGGCGGAGGGTCGATCATCAACACGGCATCAGGCTGGGGATTGGCGGGAGGTGCGCGGGCCGCCGCTTACTGCGCATCGAAGGGCGCCGTGGTGCTGCTTACCAAAGCCATGGCCATCGATCACGGTGGACAGAAGATTCGAGTGAACTGCATATGCCCAGGGGACACGGATACTGCGATGCTACGCAGCGAGGCCGGTCAGTTAGGGGAAGCAGAAGATCGATTTCTTTCCGACGCTGCGAAGCGCCCGCTGGGGCGCGTGGGCACGCCGGAAGAAATCGCGCAGGCAGCGCTCTATTTGGCTAGTGATGCGTCTTCGTTTGTAACCGGAACCGCGCTGGTTGTGGATGGCGGCGGTCTGGCAGGGTCAGGGTAAAAACAAATTCGATGCACATGACACAGACAAGAAGCCGGAGACGATCGGCAGAATGGTTTGAACGTGCA
>DATNKA010000641.1:0-2518 GCA_035603655.1 Candidatus Acidiferrales bacterium
GCACAGCGGCAAGAATTTGACGGCAATCTACGCAACCCACGGCCACGGTGATCATTTCTTTGGCGCAAACACAATCCAGAATAAATTTCCGAAGGCGCGGTTTTTCGCGACGAGCGAAGTCATCGCGGTTATGCGAAAGCAGGCGTCGGTTCCTGTGGTTGAGACATATTGGAAACCACGCCTTCCCAGACAAATCGATTCGATGCTCGTGATCGCCGACGAACTCCAGGGCGGTCTTCTCGAACTGGAAGGGGAACAACTCGTAAGTGTTCCTCTCGGGCATACCGATACCGATAGCACAACCTGTCTGCATGTCCCCTCCATCGGACTGGCCGTCTGCGGCGATGCGCTCTACAATGATGTTCATCTTCATCTGGGCGAGTCGAATGCGGAAGGCCGCAAGGAGTGGATTGCGGCGCTCGATAAGATCGAGTCGCTCAAGCCGGTTGCGGCTATTGCCGGGCACAAAAGGCCGGGCGCGCTCGATACACCAAGTGACCTCGAGGCCACGCGAAAATACATTCGCGATTTCGACCGGATTGCTTACCATACCAAGACCGCGCTCGCTCTATATAACGAGATGCTTGCGATTTATCCCGAACGCGTAAACCCGGCGGTCTTGTGGTATTCGGCACAGGCGGTGAAGCCGGCAACTGAATCCGACGACGTTCGGCCTCTCTAGGAGGACGAGTCGTGGAGGCACAATCGCTGAATGAGACGAATGAAGACGATCTTCTCGCGACAACCACAACTTGAGGCGCTGTCAACTCCATGGCTTTCATTGACTTGGCCGCCGTCGGAACCTAACATGACTTGCCAGTGTCCACTCCTTCCCAACCCGTGGGTCAGACGATTTCCCACTACCGCATCCTTAGCAAAATTGGCGGCGGGGGCATGGGCGTCGTATATGAAGCCGAGGACCTGAGACTCGGCCGCCACGTCGCCCTGAAGTTTCTGCCCGACGAACTCGCCCAGGACGTACAGGCTCTCAGCCGTTTCCAGCGAGAAGCCAAAGCCGCATCCTCGCTGAACCACCCGAACATCTGCACGATCTATGAGATCGACGAGGCCGGTGGGCGAAGCTTCATCGCGATGGAATTGCTGGAGGGGCAGACACTCCGGCACCGCATCGCTGGCAAGCCGATGGAGATCGAAGCCGTGCTCGACCTGGGCATCCAGATCACCGATGCACTGGACGCTGCACATGCGAAAGGCATCGTGCATCGCGACATCAAACCCGCGAACATCTTCGTCACATTTCGTGGTCAAGCGAAGGTTTTGGATTTCGGGTTAGCGAAGGTCAACGTTAAGCCCGACAGTGTTGCCCTCAGCGCGGCGACCATCGAGTTCGAGGAACATCTTACGAGCCCCGGGAGTGCGATTGGCACCGTCGCGTACATGTCTCCGGAGCAGGCCCTCGGCAAGTCGCTGGATGCACGTACGGATTTATTTTCGTTTGGCGCGGTGCTCTATGAGATGGCCACGGGAACCCTGCCTTTCCGTGGAGAAACGTCGGCAGTCCTATTTGACGGCATTCTGCATAAGGCGCCTGTCTCGGCGGGGCGACTGAACCCTGAGGTACCCGCCGAACTTGAGCGCATTATCAGCAAGGCGATGGAGAAGGATCGTGACGTGCGCTACCAAGGCGCGGCCGAATTGCGAGCGGATCTGAAGCGATTCAAGCGAGATACGTCGTTGGGGTCGGCGCCCTTGCCAAAATCTGTCTCCTGGTATCGAAAGCCAACCGCATGGATTACGGCGGGAGCGGTGTTGCTGTTGCTAACGTTGATGGGCTGGTTTGCTATGCGACCGCAGACGCTGGCCATCCGGTCGGTGGCGGTCTTGCCCTTCGCGATTGCTGCCCAAGATGCTGTCTCCGAGGACGTGAGAGATGGCGTGACCGAGGCGATAATCGACACGATCTCTCAGGTGCCGGAAGTGAGGGTGATGTCGCGCAGTTCCGTGAGCCGCTACGAGGGGAAAAATGTGGACTCGCAGCAGGCAGGACGCGACTTGAACGTAGATGCGGTATTGACCGGGAGTATTGCGCAACGCGGCGGACAAATCGCGGTCAGCGCTGAACTGGTGAAGGTAGCCGATGGAAGTCATCTTTGGGGACGGCATTACGACCGAAGCCCAGACGATATGCTGGCTTTACAACAGCAGATTGGTAGCGACATCTCGGAGAGGCTGCAACCGAAATTAAGCGGAGCGCAGAAGCAGAAGCTGGCCCGGCTTCCCACGCAGAACCAGGAGGCTTATCAGCTCTATGTGAAGGGTCGGTATTTTCTAAGTCGCTGGCATGAAACCGATCGGAAGAAGGCCGCGGAATACTTTCAACAGGCGATCGCAAACGACCCCAACTACGCCGCTGCCTATGCCGGCCTGGCGGAGTGCTACTCCATGCAGGCTTTTCTTGCGGAGGGACCGGTACCAGAAAAGCGCGCGCAAGGATTGGCAGCAGCCAGAAAAGCAGAGGATCTGGATGGGGCGCTGGCGGAATCTCACTCTGCTCTGG
>DATNKA010000642.1:0-3928 GCA_035603655.1 Candidatus Acidiferrales bacterium
AGACGGTGCCGAACTACTCGTGCTGGGAGTCGACCCGTCAGCTCCAGCGACCGAAGTCAGTCTTCCCGCCGGGAACCGGTGGGGATCGTTTTCAATTTCTCCGGCGGGAGGAACCCCGGGATCCGCTGGCGGAGTTGGGTACGGTGTGAAGGCGGGCGGAAAAGGAGGAATCGACTTGGGCGGCGACGAGAGCACGGGCGTCGGTCCTGGTCCAGGCGGCGGCAGCGGCGGAAAGCTAGCGCCCGCCGGAGCAGTAAGCGTCAAAGGGGCCGAAGGCAGCAAGGGATCGGGCGATTTGTTGGGAAAGGAATTTGCGCCGAGCATGGTGTATCCCGTGTCTCCTTCGGTTACATTGCGAAAGAATTCTTTGATTGTCGCGGTGGGTCCGATGGGCGGAGGAGGCTTGGGAACCTATGGCGCGCTCCACTGCGGGAAGATTTATTCTATTTTCCTAGCAATGCCGGGGAAGAATTGGGCCATGGAGTACTGCGTGAAGTCAGATGCGCCGGAAAAATCCACGACGGAAACTCGTAGCGCTGTCGTCCGTCTGGAGCGAGGTCTCGTACCTCCGGATGTGGAAGCCAGATTCGACTTTCGCCGTGTGCCACTGCCGCCAGAAAAGGCTCACAAAATGATTGTACTCAAGGGGACTTTGCGAGACGACGGGAATGTGGAAAATATCGAACTGTATCAGGGAGTTCTACCCCTCATGGACGAAGCAGCACGCATCGCGTTCACTCGATGGAAATTCAAGCCCGCCTTGCGCGATGGAAAGCCTATAGCGGTGGAAATCCTGGTCGGCGTACCTACCGAAGATCCCGGCAATAACATTGGTCGCTAATCCTAAATCTGCCCGACAGACGACGTGCACAACTGGTTACAGTTGCTTCTAGGCGCGGCGTTAGCTTGCCCGCCTGAGCGGGTGGCGATATGCGGTGATATACCACCGGAGACTCGCGTAACCAAACGATGACTGCGTGTCTGCAACGGCATACTAGGGGAACTAATATGGCAAAACTACGCAGACATTTGACTTTCTAGGCGTCGCAATAAACATGGCCGCTGACATTTCGCTTCCTGGGGCTCGCCAACTGGCAGACTACGGGGGGCTTATCAGAGCGGGTACACCTAGGGGCAAACGGAGGCTGTTGGCACATGACTTGCACCTGCTAGCACCACTGCAAGCTCTTTTCTCATGGGGCGAGAGGAAAGAGACCGGTTTGCAAGCCCAAGCCAACCCCCAAAATCTTTGCCGGCTTTTCCTGGAAGCCGAAGCGGTGGTGTCGGTGTTCAGTTGGCCATGGACGACCGCGTATATCGGCACCTGGGAGCGTGAACGTTGATTGATCAGGCCGTGCACGTGTGTTTTGTGAGCCAGGATTCGGGTTTGACGGGAGCGATCGCCAGAGCGTTGGGCGATAGATTCGAATACCGCGTCAGTAGCGACTTTCAGTTCAACGACCTAAATGATTTGCGCGAGTGGTGTGACGTCGTCCTCCTGGACTTACGGGCCGCAAGCACGCAGGGTGATGGTGAACCCGGACTTCGGCTCATGGATGACTGGAGCAAGATTCCCTCGCACCCTCCGATTGTCGTGCTGAATGACGGCGAGAACCGGCCATTGTTGCTTAGAGTCATGGAGCACGGGGCTTACGATACCGTCATGAACCCTCCGAACATCGTTGAGCTCCGCCTGATACTGCAACGAGCTTACAAGTTTCACGCAGCTGAACAAGAGCTGACACGCCTCCGTGTGAGCGCGCAGAGTAACGGTAGAATGCACGAACTTCTCGGCACCTCGCCAGTCATGCAGGAGCTTTTTGCTTTGGCGAACAAGATCGCTCCCTGCGATGTGAGCGTGCTGATCACGGGAGAAACAGGGACCGGCAAGGAGTTACTTGCACGAGCGATTCACAAGATGAGCGGACGAAGTTCGCGCCCGCTCGTGGCTTTCTCCTGCGTCAATTTGCCGGAAGCTTTGATCGAGGACGAACTGTTTGGTCACGAGAAAGGCGCGTTTACCGGCGCTCTCATGGCCCGCCGAGGCAGGGTGGAAGCAGCGGATACCGGAACGATGTTCTTGGATGAGATCGGGGATTTGGGCCTAGGGTTACAGCCAAAGCTTTTGCGCGTTCTGCAGGAACGCAGCTTCGAGCGCTTAGGAAGCAACGCCAAGACGGAAGTGAATATTCGTCTGATTTGCGCGACGAATCGAAATCTCGCGGAGATGGTGCAACAAGGGAAGTTTCGCGACGACCTGTACTACCGGTTGAATGTGGTGCAGATGCATCTGCCTCCCTTGCGGGACCGACAGGACGATATTCCACTACTTGCGCAACATTTCCTCCAGGATTTCGCCGAGCGATTTAAAAAGAAAGCCCGGCGCTTTTCACAGCCCGCGCTTCGCGCGCTCGAGGAATACGGTTGGCCGGGAAACGTACGCGAACTGGAGAACGCAGTGCAGCGCGCCGTGGTTCTGTCCGAAGGCCCCACGGTGGACGTTTGGCAATTGCCTGCAGCGATTCGCAGTGGTTGCGAGGCGCCGCAATTTAATCAGTCCTATGAAGAAGAAGTGCGGCAATTCAAACGCCGGCTGGTACTGCGTACGCTCCGGGAATGTGGCTGGCGCAAAGCGGAGAGCGCGCGCACGCTGGGCGTGGCGCGTGGGTATCTGCACAGGTTGATTAACCAACTCGGAATCCAGCAGGCGGGTGGCGAGCCCGTGGTAGAAAAGAATGAAGAACCTACCCCATTTCGGCAGATCATGTGACGACGTCGGCACGACGCCGAAGATATGACTCCCGATGAAAAGATAGATTCTGGCTCCCTGAATCATCCCAACGACTCGCTCTTTGTTTCCGATTTCTGCTTGCCATTCTTGCGGAATGCGCAAAACGCCGATGGCGGTTGGGGATTTCACCCTGGGTCTGAAAGCCGCGCGGAGCCGACGTGCTGGGCAGTGTTGGCGTTGCAGGCTTCGATTGACGCGATGAATTTCACCGCAATCCGCGATCGTGGTTTTCAATTTTTACGAGCAGCGCAACTTGCCGATGGTTCGTGGGCCGCTTCGCCGGAGGTGACCACCGGCAGTTGGGTCAGTTCGCTCGCGTGCTGGGTGTTGCTTGCTGACCCTCAATCACAACAGGCAGTGGCGGCCGGATTGAAATGGCTGTGCGACGACTGGCCGCGCGATAGTTCTCCGTGGAGGCGCTTCCTCGCACGCTTCTCCTCCGAACATAAAATTTCCACGCAAAATGATTCCTTCCGCGGTTGGGGATGGACTCCGCGCACGAGTAGCTGGGTCGAGCCCACATCATTTGCATTGATCCTGCTGGCCCGAGTTCCCAAGGAGGCGCGACCCCCGGGCGCCGACCGGAGGCGCGAACTCGCAAGGCGAATGTTGTACGACCGCATGTGTCCAGGCGGCGGCTGGAATTGCGGAAACCCGATGGTCTACGGGGTGGCCGGTGAAGCACTCATCGTGCCCACTGTATGGGCACTTCTTGCTTTGCGCGATGAGCCAAACAGAACGGAGTTCCTGACGAGCCTCGATTGGCTGGAGAAAAATCTACACGGCGTCGCCAGCGCTGGTTCGTGTGCGCTGGCCCGAATAGGACTGGAAATGTGCGGAAGAAAATGGCCGGCACCCGAGGCAACATTTGCGGATTTTTACAGCCGCAACGCCTTTCTTCAGAGCATTCCGGTAGCCGCATGGACGTGCTTAGCATTGTGCAAGCGGCACGAGTGGCTGACTGGCGTTATTCCGGACAGGTTTCCTGAATATGCGAATGCCTGATATTGCGCTGGTGCCTTCGTTTCAACGCCCCGCGTCGCGCGTGGCCATTCGGCGCGCAGCGAGTTACGAACAGGACCTCGCTACAGTGATCTACGAGACTCTTCGTGAATTCGATCTTCCGATAAGAGACAA
>DATNKA010000643.1:0-4320 GCA_035603655.1 Candidatus Acidiferrales bacterium
ACAGAATGAGGACGAAGGTTCCAAGGAACTCGGCAATCAGTTCGGCCATTAAGCTTGGCGGCTTATTCATTCCGGACGTCTTCTGCTCCAGGAACAGGCATTTGAATCGCGAGTAGTCTACTAGGATTTCAGGCCGCGCTGCAGCTCTCGATTTGGCGGTGCCGGCCGGGAGGCCCGATCATCCCCCCGGTAACTGAAAGTCGAGAGCTGGGGTCATTTCCCCTTGACAGGGGGGAGGAGGTCTGTAAGATAGAAGAATATTTATTCATCATTATGGATAAATATTCATAATGAATAAAGTGCTGCGTCAGAGGGCAGTTTTGGAAGCGTTGCGGCAAGGGCCGATCGCCAGCCAGGAAGATCTGCAGCGGGCCTTGCGCAAGCGGGGGTTCAAGGTGGGGCAGGCCACGCTGTCGCGGGATATCCGGGATCTGAATTTGAGCAAGACGGCGGGCGGCTACAACCTGGCTCAAGGAGATAGCGCTTCGGGCCTGGCTTTACCCCCGGTGCAGCGTTTGGTTCGAGAGTTCGTGCTGGACGTGCGTCCGGCGCAGAACTTGCTGGTATTGAAAACGATCATAGGCAGCGCGCAGCCGGTGGCGGCGGCGCTGGATGAGCAGGAGTGGGAGGAAATGGTGGGAACGATCGCCGGAGACGACACCATCCTGATCATTTGTCCCGACAAGGATTCTGCCCGGAAGGTTGCAGTCCGGATTGAGGAAATGCTCGGCTGATGTTGGCGAAACTCAAAAGCGCGGTGCTCGGAGCCAGTGGCTATTCAGGACTGGAGTTGACGCGTATTCTCGAGCGCCATCCGCGCCTGGCCAGGCCCATGTTGCTGCGTCGCCAGGGCAGTGAAGGTCCGGAAGATCTGTCGGAAATATTTCCCGAGCTTTCCGGTAACGGAGGCTATCCGCTGCGCACGCTCTCCTGGGCAGAATTAAAAAATCATGGCGTGGAATTACTTTTCCTAGCGACGCCGCATGAAGCCTCGCGGTCGCTCGTGCCCGAGGCCGTAGCCCACGGATTGCGGGTGATCGACCTCAGCGGTGCGTGGCGGCTGAAACAGGCGCAGCATCGCGCGATCTATTCGTTTCAGGATGCGGACGCGGTCACCGCCGAGGCCTTAACGGCGAAAGCTGTATATGGTCTGCCGGAGTTGAATGGCGACGGTATCGCGGCCGCGCAGTTGGTGGCGAATCCAGGTTGTTATGCGACCTCGGTAATTCTGGCCCTGGCGCCACTACGCAAGGCAAAGCTTATCGACCGGGAGCGCGGAATTATTTCCGACTCGAAGTCGGGAGTATCGGGAGCGGGCAAGGCACCGACGTCGCGCACTCATTTTGTTGCGGTGGCAGATAACCTCTCCGCCTACTCCGTGTTCACGCATCGGCATTTGGGAGAGATGGTGGAGCAGTTGGGACTGGAAGATGCGGAGCTCACTTTTACGCCGCATCTGCTGCCGATTCCGCGCGGAATTTTGTCGACCATTTACGTGCACCTGAATCGGGCCATGGTGCCGGCGGAAGTGGAGGCCTGCCTGCGCGATTTCTATGCAGGAAAGCATTGGGTGCGGGTGTTTGCCACCCCGCAGCTGCCGCAGCTGCAGTTTTCTCTGCACACGAATTACTGCGATCTTGGATTTTGCCTGGCAGAGGATGGCAGGCGCCTGGTGCTGGTTTCCTGCGTGGACAATCTTCTGAAAGGCGCGGCCGGACAGGCGGTGCAGAACATGAATCGGATGTATGGCTGGGAAGAACGGGAGGGCCTGCAGTGACCATTGTGGTGAAGGTTGGCGGAGCCGCGATCGACGATGCTCGAACTCTGCGAAAGTGTGCGCAGTCCATTGCGGAACTGGCGCAGGATGGTCACCGCGTGGCCGTGGTTCATGGCGGCGGCGGAGCGCTCACCCGCATGCTGGGACGACTGGGCAAGAAAAGCGAGTTTGTGGAGGGGTTGCGCGTCACCGATGCGGAGACTCGAGACGTGGCGCTCATGGTGTTAGGCGGGATCGTCAACAAGAATCTGGTGGCGGCGATTCAGGCAGCGGGCATGCCGGCGATTGGATTCTGCGGTGGTGATGGGATGACGTTCCGCGCGCGAAAGAAATTTGTCCACGGCCGGGACCTGGGATTTGTTGGCGAGATCTGTTTCGCGGAGCCGTGCTGGATCGAAGCGCTGTGGCGCCAGGGAGCAATCCCCGTGATGGCTTCGCTGGCACTGGGAGCCGATGGCCAGTACTACAACGTAAACGCCGACGAGATGGCGGCATCATGCGCCGCGGCTTGCCATGCCAACACTTTGATCTTCCTGACGGATGTGCCCGGAGTAAGAGATGCGTCGGGCAGCGTGATGCCGTGGCTCAGCACCAAGCAGGCTGCCGAACTGGAGGCCAGTGCGATCATCAGTGGCGGCATGTTGCCCAAGCTGCACGCTTGCGGACTGGCGCTGAAACAAGGAGTGGGACGAGTGAGAATCCTGCCGGCAACGGAGGTGGAGATGTTGCCGCAGTTCTATCTGACCAAGCTGTCGTGTGGTACGGAGGTCACGTATTCATGAGGCCGTCGATCAGCTCCTCTCGTAAATTTCAACGGGGGGATAGGCAGGCAGAGAAAAAGGAGACAAAGTTGAACAGTCACGTGCAAGGCAGGACGGCGGCCGCCCCGGTGAGAGCGCCGCAAGGATTCTGGTGTCCGGACCTGGTTTCGACTCTCGATCTGGGTCCCGCTGGGGTCGACGCGGTTTTGAATCTGGCCGGAATTATGAAGTCGCGTCCGGCCGATTTTCGCCAGGCCCTCGCCGGTCGGCAGATGGTGATGTTCTTCGAGAAACCTTCTTTACGAACCCGGTTGACGTTCGAGGCCGGAATGGCGGGCCTGGGCGGCACCGCGATGTTTGTCGACCAGAGGCACGAGCGACTTGATGCCCGCGAGACTTTGAGTGACGTGGCACACAACCTGGAGCGATGGGTGGATCTGATTGTGTTGCGCACCTTCTCGCACGAGACCATTGAAGGCATGGCAGAGCACGCTCGGGTGCCGGTGATTAACGCACTCAGCGATCGCGAGCATCCCTGCCAGGCGCTGGCCGATTACTTGACTTTGCAGGAGCGGTTTGGAGATATGAAGAACCGCTGTCTGGCGTATGTAGGAGATGGCAACAACGTGGCGCACTCGTTGCTGCTCACGGGCGCGTGCCTGGGGTCGTCTGTCCGCCTGGCAACGCCTCCGGATTATGCGCCTGATGCTCAGATTGTCGCAGATGCGCGCGAAATTGCCGAAGACACCGGCGCCGAAATTCATCTGCTGACCGACCCGCATGAGGCAGTTAACGGAGCCGATGCAGTTTACACGGACGCCTGGGTCAGTATGGGTCAGGAAAAGCAGGAGGGCGCGCGCGCGCAGATTTTTCCGCCTTATCAGGTGAATCGAGAATTGATGGCAGAAGCCGCGCCCCATGCAGTTTTTATGCACTGCCTTCCTGCTCACCGCGGTCTGGAAGTGACCGACGAGGTGATGGATTCGGAGCGGTCTCTGATTTTCGAGCAGGCGGAAAACCGGCTGCACGTACAGAAAGCGATTCTTTATTTACTGCTGGGCGGCAGCGATCGTCTGCCCGCGAGGAGCGTTCATGCCTGAAAAAATTGTGCTTGCTTATTCCGGAGGACTCGACACCTCCATCATTATTCCGTGGCTCAAGGAAAATTACGCTTACAACGTTATTGCCATGGTCGGCGACGTGGGCCAGGGCGATGACATCGAAGCCGTGGTCGAGAAAGCTTATGCGACTGGCGCCAGCAAAGTGGTCGTGGAAGATCTCCGGGAAGAGTTTTTGACGGGATATGTATTTCCCGCGTTGCGAGCCGGTGCGGTGTACGAGCATAAGTATCTCCTGGGCACGTCACTGGCGCGTCCTGTAATTGCGAAACATCAGGTGCAAGTGGCGCTGCGCGAAGGAGCGACCGCGGTTGCGCACGGCTGCACCGGCAAGGGCAATGACCAGGTGCGCTTTGAGTTGACGTATCAGGCGCTCGCGCCAGAGCTCAAGGTAGTTGCGCCGTGGCGGGAGTGGTCGCTGAAATCGCGCGAAGATTGTCTGGACTACGCCGAGCAGCACGGCATCCCGGTGGCAGCCAGCCGCGAAAAGATTCATAGCCGCGATCGCAATCTGTGGCACCTCAGTCACGAAGGTGGAGAACTCGAAGACGCCGCGAACCCCCCGCTGGCGACTACCTGGCAGATGACGCGGTCGCCGCAGGAGGCGCCCGACAAGGATGAGCAAGTGACCATTGGCTTCGAGAAAGGCAATCCCGTCGCCGTC
>DATNKA010000644.1:0-14258 GCA_035603655.1 Candidatus Acidiferrales bacterium
CAGATGTTCACGCTTGGTCTCAAGGAGACCTGCGGCAACGACGTGACCAGCTTCGCCATGGCAATCGACTGTCAGGCGCAACTTTAGTTGACTCTAAGCAAGAAGTTTGCACCGGTGTACTCATCTTCAATTAGTCAACGGCACAAGTTCCGAATGATGGTTAAGATTCGTTTTGGGAGATCACTTTCTGAACCGCTAGGCTTAAGGAGCCTAATCCCCAGCTTGGCATGGCTCTCAGTAGATGAGCTGAGAGCCGTTGTAACGGGATACCCCTCGGCCTTTCAAGCATTGAGCCCACCGTCGAGTACGAATACGTTCGCGATACCGCGACGCAGAAGAGCGAGTGCTTGCAAATTCCCGAGGTGAAGAACAATACAAGACAACTTCGACATCGTTGGCGATAAAAACCTTATCTCTTATCCTCAGACGAGCTGGAGCAATGCGAACTGCACCTGGAATGCCTTCAACTGCCGGTCCTGCTTCTTCAAAATTTAGAAGATCGATCAGAGCAATGGTGCCACCGTTTCTCAACTTCTCTCTCAGTGAATGAGGACTAAGGGTGCGAAGACGAAGTCTGCGGATCATGTGGAACAATTTTGTAATTCGCCACGTCACCATGATTGCCAGAGGGCAACCAATCAGCAATGCGAGGGCAATGGCGAAGTGCGACGCGACCCTGATTGCGATCGTAAGTTCGTGCGAAAGTAAAACCCAAGTCCTACGTAGAATCCTGACCAGAGCAATGATCCGACTGCATCTAACGCAACGAAACTTGGTAAAGGAGAAGCTTCCATCCCGGCCATGGGTGGCGCAATGGCGTCCATTCCCGGTAAAGCGAGAATGGCCTCTAGCCTTCTCCGGAGATCGTCTGCCGGAAGGCCTTCGTGCTATGTTTTCACAAAACTGTAGCGGAATAATGGACGGTCGTCTTGAACTATGAAATATCTCCCATCACGATAAACGCTGATGCTGGTTCTCGTGAAATATGGTTCCGTTCTTTTCGACATGCAGAAGACCCAGTTCGGGCTCGACAGCGTCCACAATTACCGGTTGCCGAATAGGGAAAGGCATATGTTGCGAACCAGCACACAACGAAGACTAAAGCTATCGCGATTGCAGGTCGGGTCAGGTGGTCTGCCGGGAGGCGTAAGAGGCGCCGGTGTGCAGGAAGCAATCGGGTTCCCGCCCAAATCAACGTCATCATTGTAAAAGAATAGCGACGGAAATGATCCTAAGTTCGCAATAAGGCTCAAAACGGAGAGGGCTCCGCACGTCGGAATCCGACCCATGGGGCGTAATCGGCAGAAGGCCATCTTCGAAGTTCGGCACTTTGCGAACGCCGATCCGGTTCCCTTCAGATCTGTCTCCTTGCGGTGGTTTGGGCTCTACTAAGTCTCACACTATTCCCAGAGAGTTTCTACGGATATCCATATGAGATGGTCATTCATGGATTTTCGTTCCTATTGAGAATACGTATGTTCGGGTCACCGATCTTTACTGCTTCGTACCTGAGTTTAGTAACCCCACGTAATTCTTCCTAAAGTGGGTCTCCGCTTGCATTAACCGAACTGATTGCCGCTCACAAGCGTTGGTCATGTGTTGGGCCTTCAGAAGCGGAACCGAATTGCGTCGTATATGCGCAAGCAGGTCCCAGAACCGAGACTGGCAAGGAACCGCGCTGAGAGAAGCTGAAACCAAAAGAATATCCAGTAGAAAGAGACTAGGGGAAGTGCCACGGGCGCGCAGACTTCGCATCCGTACCGCAACTGTCTCGAATGATCTCACGTTTGGGGGAACACATGAATCTTCACAGGTTCCGGACGATTGCTCTCTCGCTGACTTTTCTTGTGCTGGGCTTGTCTTTGTCCGCATTCTCTCAGTCCACCTATGGCTCGATCGCGGGGTCGGTCACCGATACTTCGGGGGCCATAGTTTCGGATGCCAACGTAACCTTGACCAACTTAGGCACGGCGGAAAAACGCACTCAATCCAGCGGCAGCAGCGGCCTCTTCACGTTTGTGAACCTGTTTCCCGGCCAATACCGGATCGACGTGGAAAAGCAGGGATTCAAGCATTTTATCCGCACTCCGATCACGGTCGAGGTGCAGCAGGACACCCATATCGATGCCGGTTTGCAGGTCGGCGAGGTCAACCAGATCGTCGAGGTGACATCGGAAACCCCGCTGTTGCAGGCCGAGACTTCGTCTCTGGGCCAGGTGGTGGAGCAGCGCAAGGCTAACGAACTGCCGTTGAATGGGCGGAACATTTTCAACCTGATTACGATCTCTCCAGCGGCGGTTGCGCAGGGCGGCTCAGGCGGCACACCCGTAGGCCAGAACCCGTTCAGCTGGGGAAATTATCAGGTAGGGGGGGCGTTCGGAAATGAGAGCGCGGAGTACCTGGATGGTCAACCGCTAAACATAGGCTACATCAACCTGCCCATTGTTATTCCGACTCAGGATTCGATCGGCGAATTCAAGGTGCAGTACAACAACCTGGGGGCCGAGTTTGGCAAGTTCTCGGGCGGAGTCATGAACTTCAGCACCAAATCGGGTTCCAACGCCTTCCATGGCGAGGCCTATGAATTTCTCCGCAACAAGGTTCTAAACTCGAACGAATATTTTTACAAGCAGGCTGAACTCGCCAGCGGCACAAGCAACACGCCGCCTCCGTATGTTCAGAATCAGTACGGATTTAATTTCGGCGGGCCGGTAATCAAGGACAAAACATTCTTCTTTGTGAGTTGGGAGCAGTTCCGGCTTCGAACCGGCAGTGTTTTGACGACAACCGTGCCGCTGCCCGCGTTTCGGCAAGGAGATTTTTCTGCTTTGTTGGCGCAGGGCGTTCAACTCTACGACCCATATACGGTGAATCCGGTCACAGGAGCGCGGAAGCCCTATCCGGGTAACCAAATCCCGGCGATCGAGTTCAGCAAGGCTGGGACGGCATTGTGGGATAAGTACTTCATTCCTCCTACAGATCCGACGGCTACTGTCAACAACTTCACCACGGCTAGCAGCAGCGGTGGAAATAACAATCAATTCGTCGCCCGCGGCGACCAGAAGGTCACGGACTCGACACGCGTATTTGGACGTTTTACTTACTTTGGATTACTGGATTTGCCGACCAATCCATTCGGAACCGGCCTGTGTTACGACCGGTGCGCGGAAGATTACCATACCAAGGCTGTCGCCGTTGATTTCAATCATGTCTTCAGTCCGAAGGTCATCGGCGATTTGAATATCTCAGGAAGCCGCTTTATTTACCTTCGTGCGCCGCTGCTTGCCGGTTTCGACCTCGCCCAAATAGGATGGCCATCAAGTTACAACTCCGCGGTTCCCTCGATCATGCGGACGCCGCCTACGCCCGCCTTTCCGTTCCCCAACGATGTGGGTAGGACCCAAGGCAACAGCGCGATTGGTGACCATAATACCCAGTACAACATTTCTCCCTCCCTCACCGTCATTCGCGGCAAACACACGTTCCAGTTTGGCGGTCAGTACGAGCTGGGCCTGGACAATTACTACCAGACCAACATCGCCAGTGGCGCATTTGCGTTCTCGGGAGCCTGGACGAGCAACACCGGTTTGCCCACCCAAGCCAACCCCACCACCGGCGGCTTCGCTTTTGCTGATTTTCTGTTGGGTCTATCTCAGTCCGGGCCCGCTACCTTCGCCAACCAAACCGAAGGTGTTGCTGAGGTTCCAGCGCAAACGGCCGGCCGTCAGACCTACCGGGCGTTTTATGGCAATGACACCTGGCACTACAACTCTAAATTGACCTTCAACATCGGACTCCGCTATGAACTTCAAGGACCGTGGTCGGAGCGTTACAACCGCTTGAGCTACTGGGATCCGACAGTGACCAATGCCGCGGTTACAGGCTGCAACGGTACCCCCGGATCGCCTTGTATCGGGGATGCGTTGTTGGTAGGAAACGGTCCGAACTCGGGCAGAAACAACTTGCCATTGGATAAGAACGAGTTCTCTCCACGCTTGGGATTTGCATACGCCTGGGACCAGAAGACTGTGATCCGCGGTGGCTACGGGGTGTTCTGGATTCCGAACTACACCGATTTCAACATCAATCCTGACAACGATCCGATCAATCTGGCGAGTTCACCTTTCTTTGCTACGCTAGATCACGGGCTGTCGCCGGCTGCTACTCTTGACGAAAGCGGGTGCACCTTTACCCCGATAGCAACGATCGGGCTGGCGCCTGGGCTGACTAATTGCACACCGGGTCCCTTTCCCAACGGAATTTTGGCACCGCCGGGTAGAAGCGGAAATACCTCAAACTTTATCGCCACGAACGGCGCGCCCGATTTGGCGCCGTACACCAACCCGAAAACAGCTTACATGGAGCAGTATAATCTCGACATTCAACGCCAGTTGCCGGGCGGTTTTTTCGCCGACGTTGCCTTCGCAGGTTCGCATGGCGTTCACCTTGCGAACGACAACCCCAATGTCTATGCCGATCAAATACCTGACTCTTACATTACCCAAGCCTCGATACAAGCAGCTGCTGGAGAACCGATCGCGATCGACCAAAAAATCGTGAATCCAATGGTAAGTCCCAATCCCTCGATCGGCAACGGGCCGGGTCAAAGTCCCACAATTCTCGCTGGGCAGCTTGATCGCCCGTTCCCTCAACTCACCAACCTGCAACTGGCTCAATATGGGTGCTGTGGTAGCACCTATAGTTCGCTGCAGGCCACGGTAACTCGTCGATTCCAGGGCGGCGGTACCCTGCTCGTGGCCTACACCAACGCCAAACTGTTGAGCAATACTGACACGCAGACCAGTTGGCTTGAGAATGGCGCTACGGGGGGCGTGGGGCAGGTGCAGGACTGGAACAACCTGGCCGGCGAAAAATCGGTTTCCTCGCAGGATGTGTCCCAGCGACTAGTGGTCAGCTACGTGCTGGATCTGCCGTTTGGGCGCGGGAAGATGTTCCTGAATAGCTTTGGCGGAGTGGCGAACAGAGTGGTCTCTGGATGGGGCGTGGACGGAGTCACTACCTTCCAGCGCGGTTTTCCGCTGAAGATTTCATGGGCTGGTCCCGCGACTGCCTTGGAGAATGCTGGCCTCGGCGTGGGTAACATACGTCCCAGCGTTGTAGCCGGTTGCGATAAAACCGGCAACCGCTCGCTTACAAGTTGGTTTAACACGGCCTGCTTTGCGGCGCCACCGCAATGGGGTTATGGAACTGAGAGCCGTGTCGATGACCAGTTGCGGGCGGATGGCATCAACAACTTTGACTTCGCCATCTTCAAGCGGACGACGATTGCCGAGAGGTTCGGCCTCGAATTCAGGACTGAATTCTTCGACCTGTTCAACCATCCACAATTTGGATTCCCGGGCACTAATTTCATCGCGGGAAGTACGAACGGATTCGGACAGGTAACGAGCACAAATACGGGCAACAACCCTCGTCTGATTCAGTTTGCCTTGAAGTTTGTGTTCTAAGACATCGACCCGATCCTCTGGACCAGGCCCCGCGCCTGGTCCGGATTTTCTTTATCTGATCGTCTGCTATCTCCGGCTCGATGTTAACCGAAGTTCGTCGTGCGCGGTGAAAAGCGTTGGTCCACTGCGGGTGAGAGTCCCGCCCGAGAACTGGTTCGTTCCACTCGGTAGCAATCGGAGCGGGGGTGGAGGTAACGCAGCCGTTGGAGCCTCCGGTGTAGAGGGGTCCGGCCTTCACCATCGCCTGGAATTCGAGGATGCCGTGGCTGAATGGAAACATCCCACAATCGGTGCCATAAGCAACCTTCACATCGCTTGCGGCGATAAGTCGCTGCGAAGCAAGGATAAGGCGGACGGCAGCCAGTTTCTACAGCGCAAAGATCGCACTTGATGAAGGCGTCGCAATTTGGCCGGAAGGCAGGGAGCCAAACAACTTGGTTCCAAAACTACGAAGCGTTTTTGCACTACTTCAACTTACGAAAAGCAATTCCTTTCCGCAGAGTTTCACGAGAGAACGAATCTCGGCGCCTTGCAACTACGCCATTCCGTCCCAAATCGAAAGGAAGAACTGGTATCTGCCTCCGCGCAGCAGGATCAGGATGAGGCGACTCGCCAGCTGGCGCTCGACATTTACAAGCAGTTGATCGGGATCAACACGAACCCGCTCAGCGGGCAGCGCAACCGCGCTTACGAAGCTTTTGCAAAGCGCTTTTGCGATGCGGAGTTTCCGGAAAGCGACATTTCCGTTCTCGGTCCGAATGACCGCAAGAAGAACATCGTTGTGTGCCCGGTCGGATCAGAAGAGCACAAACCAATGCTGCTCATTGAACATCTAGATGCGACACACGGGGGGTTGGAATCTTTTGCGCGCGGAGCCGATGTAGACCACGCGCTGAGGAGCACCCCGTTCTACGCCGACCATTGGCAACGATAGAAAGTATGGATAACAACTAATCATGCGGAGCGGTGTTTCAGCTGCCGGGAGAAAATAATTACGACTATGGCCTTTGAACAATTAAACAGCAGCAATTTTAATTGCCTCGGCACCCTGATTGATTGGGCAAAGGCGCCTCGCTTTTCCCCAACTTATCCTCTCATCCGGATCGTCATGATGGTCGTTATAAGCTCGCTGATTGCGGTTTGCGGTGGGACCGCGCTCGCTCAAACCCAGATACAAGCCAAAAGGGTGGATCAGTTCGTCGACAGCATGGGCATTAATGTTCACCTGGAGAGCACGGTTTTGCCTTATTCGTTCGCGAATTACAAGAGGATCAACTCAAAGCTGCAAGCGCTCGGCGTGCGGCACGTTCGGGATGAAATGAACGCCGCTGACCCCCTCTACGCCGGGCCGGTGTTGTCAGGACAATTCATTCGTGAAATCCATCGCATTGGCGCATTGGGTTACTCCCTGGATGGCGTGCTCGGAGGAGGGAATGACTACCCGCCAGACGACAAACCGCTTGAGGCTTGCAGGGTGGTGCCCATGATTCAAAGTCTTCTACCCTCGATTGATGCGGTAGAGGGTCCAAACGAGCCGGACGCCGGCTATCCCAGCAACGACCCTTTCCTGTATAACGACGTGAGTTATCCACAGGGCGCAATCAACGAGTCCGTGGATCTGTGGAACATCGTCAAGAACGATAGTACCGATCTTCCAGGTCCCTCAATCAACGCACTGCCCGTCGTCGTGATGTCCCAGGGGTATGCGCCGGATTTCACCGTGTTGGCTGACGCGTGGCTGGCCGACAATGGCACGCTGCCGTTCGGCGACGCGACTTATGGAAACATGCATGCATACCAGGGAGGCGGCGTGGGTGACGAGGGTTTAACCGGTTCACAAGGGTACATCCATTTTAGCCGCGCGCTGACCGGCAGGGAAGATCTTTGGACCACAGAGATGGGCTACCACAACAACACGTACTACCTGGACGATTCTGAACAACAAGGAGTTTCGGAGCGCGCAGCGGCGATCTATCTGCCAGCTGCATTTCTGGCTGGCTTTAATGACGGTGTTGTTCGCACCTTCTCTTATGAACTAATTGATGAAACGAAGGGACCGCCACTTGCCGACTGCCCAATCACCCCCAATCCGACCAATCCTCAATGTAAAGGATATGGCTACTATGGCCTGCTGAATTACGACCTCAAGCCCAAGCCGGCTTTTACGGCTTTGATGAACCTCATCCAGATTCTGGAGGAACCGGCAGCCACGTTCGAGCCGGGATCACTCACGATGACGTTCACCGCTAACGCAGGTCCGAAGCCCTACAAGCCGGAATATGTGCTGTTGGAAAAATCGGACGGCGATTATTATTTGGAAATCTGGAACGACATTTCGGTTTTCGATCCCGCGACCTGTAACAGCAGCCCGTGCACTAATCCCGTGCCGGGCAAGGACAAAGCAACAGAAAATGTCCCGGTCATAATCAGCTTCTCCGGACCGCAATCATTTACTGTCTATGCGCCCAATGATGCGAGCGGTGTGAAACCGACCGGCGCGTATACGCGATCGACGACCAGCAACTCGATCGAGATTAACCTTCCACCTGAAGTTCTGATTATCAAAATTACCAACGCTGGCGCGTGACCTCAATCGTGATGAGCAGGTTACCACCGGAGAACAGAGAACATGGGCGCAATCCGCTGTGACATCCGGTGGTTCCAGGTGCTCGGACTTTCCGTTGTCTCCAGCCCGCCAACTTGGTCGAACTGGAGCAGCAGAATCAGACCGAAGAACCGGTGCATGAGCAAGATCAGGTCTCGACAACGGACCCGCCGGTCAATGGAAATTTTCCACCAGCAGCAGTTCGGCGGCCGATTGGTCATATTGCGAATAGAGCAAGTAGTGTCCATCCGCAGAAAGGCTGAGTCCGGCCGCAGGTGTGCGCGGAATGCTGGCAAGTGTTTTAGACTCGCCGCCAGCTTGGCTTATGAACCTGATGAGCGCGCCACGTTGGTCAGGAGCGGGCGCCAAGTAATACAACCCGGTCGCCGCAACATAGAACGCTCCCCAGTTTCGCGCCAAGCCCAGATCCCCGAGGCCACTCATATAGTCGGCCTCCTGGCCGCCTTCGAGCGGCATCCGGCGAATCGTACCGCCTTGCGCAGTAAAGTACAACCACTTCCTGTCCGGCGATTCGAGAGCGAAGACGCCGCCGTTGCGCGTCACTTGTGTCGCCGGTCCGCCGGAGGAAGCGACCTTCCAAATGTTGCTCACACCGTTGCCGCGATCCGAGGCAAAGTACACCCAGCGGCCGTCTCGCGACCACGTAGGTCTTGCATCATTTGCAGGACCACTGGTCAAGGGCTGCGGTGTTCCGCCGGAAGCGGAGACGACGAAAACGTTCAGCGCTGAATCGGCCGTGGGGCGGGCGTCGTAGGCGATCTTACTGCCGTCAGGAGACCATTGCGGGTCGCCAACCTCGGCCCAGTCCGGAGCAACCGTAAGCTGCACAGGATCCTTGCCGTCAGCAGTCGAGACCCAGATCTCAAGCGGTCCCGTTCGATTAGAGACGAAGGCAATGTGGGAACCATCGGGAGAGTAAAACGCACCGTCATCCCGCCTTGAAGAGGAAATGAGAGCCTGCGCGGCCTCATGAATCATGCCGTTGGGTTGCAGTGCGACACGATAAATATTGGTATCCCGGTGCAATCGCGTAAACGCCATCCGGTTTGCTCGCCGCGCAATCGCGAGAAACCAGGGATTATCCCCGGCAAAGCTAACCCGTTGCGGTTCGCCGCCATCGACGGCCACGCGATACATGGCGCTATCGCTGCCGAGGTTCGCGTTCCCAGCGGATCGAATAAACAGAATTTCTTTACCGTCCGGCGTCCAGGCGGGGCTCACGATCCGCCAATCCGGCGGGGTCAGCAGCTTCGGTTCACCCTGAGGTTTATAGTCGCTCGACAGGCCGACGACATAAAGGCCCGGATGGTCGTAAATCAGCGCAAGTTTACTTGAGTCAGGAGATAGAACGCCGCCTCCCACCCCAAACTTTCCCTGCAACGGACCAATCACCAGCTTCTTGTCACCCCCGTTCAACGATGCCAAGTACAAGCTTCGCGGACTGCCTGTACAGTAGGCCACCCACTGACTGTCGGCGGACCAGGAGACATAGGGCGTGTTCTGTTCCCGTGTAATCACTCTCTCCGGCCCGCCCAGGGCAGGAATCGCGATAATTCCGGTCGTGCCAAGGCTTCCGGCCCTGCCAAGGCTTCGAGGAAAGGCAATCCACCTGCCGTCGGGGGACCACTGTGGCATCCGTTCATCTTCGGGCGTGTTGGTCAGCCGGATAGGTTCCCCAGGTCCAACCAGCTTCACGTAGATGTCCGGGGTTCCGCCCTCCGGTCCCCACGCAAACGCCACCTGGCTCCCATCGGGCGAGAACGTGGGATCGCGTTCATCTCCCGGATGGGCGGTAAGCGGAACAACCGTCACCTCTTTTGCAGGTTCAGGCGCTGTCCTTGTCGAGCGCCACCACGCCGCCCCGCAGGACAGGAGCACTAGCAGAGTAACTGCCGCAGCGACCTTTCCGTAGGGATGTTTCGCCCGCGAACTCGCAGGCGCGTTCTCCGGCACCGCGCTGGATGACACAGACGAACTCACGAGCGGCGAAGATCCTGATGCTGTCACCAACCCGTGCACGGACTGAGAGGCAGTTGCCTGTACGGCCGCCACAGGGCCTGCGTCGGTTGAGACACCCGGGCGCGTTTCCATTTCCCGCTTCAGCCGTTTTAAGTCCGTCCGCATGTCGGCGGCGTGCTGGTAGCACAGTTCGCGATCCTTCTCCAGCGCCTTGTTGATGATCCGCTCCAGTTCCAACGGCACGTCGGGATTCAAACGCACTGGCGGTAGCGGGGCGCGGCCCAGAATTGCTTCAAAGACGATTGCCGTGCTGTCTCCGCGGAAGGGCAACTGACCGGTCGCCATCTCATATAGTACTGCTCCCAGCGAGAACAGATCTGTGCGAGCATCCAGTTCTTTCGCTCGTGCCTGTTCCGGCGACATATAGGCGATGGTACCCAGTGTGGAACCGGGGCTGGTCAGGTGCCGATCTTCCGTGGCCGTCATCGTGTTCGCCGACGCAACTCGGCTGGAAGAACCGACGCTGGGCGCGATCTTGGCCAAACCGAAATCCAGTACCTTACCGTGCCCGCGCTTGGTGACGAAGATATTCGCCGGCTTGATGTCGCGATGTACAATCCCTTGCGAATGAGCTGCATCCAAGCCGTCGGCAATCTCGGTGGCCAGCGAGAGCACGGTTTCGTTGTCCAACGGCTTTCCCGCAATCAGATGCTTCAACGTCACCCCATCCAGAAACTCCATGGCAATGAACGACTGCTCGCCATGTTTTCCGATTTCGTAGATGGTGCAAATGTTGGGGTGATTGAGAGCAGACGCGGCACGCGCCTCTCGCCGAAAGCGCTCCAGCGCTTGCGGGTCTTGCGAGAGCGCATCAGGCAGGAACTTAAGGGCGACAAACCGGCCAAGGTCTGTGTCCTCGGCCTTGTACACCACACCCATACCACCGCCACCGAGTTTCTCGACGATACGGTAGTGCGAGATGGTCTGGCCGATCACTGGCGCGAATCTTACGTCCGTGAAACGTGCAAGTCAATGAAAGCCGTGGAGTTGAGAGTTGTGCCTCGCCACAATTCCGATCTTCGGTCGAATCACGAAGTTAGACTGTGTATCACAATGGCCACTCCCAATGTCAAACTGGTCCAACGTTACGCTTGCTGAGGCTCTTGGTTTTCTTTTTTACGCGATTGTTTTGCCCTCGCCGCGACTTGCTCCTCGAGAATCTGGCTCTTCGACAACAGCTCGGCGTTTTCAAACGAAAGCATCCGCGGCCACCAGGGTGCTGCTGACAAACTGTTCTGGGTAATGTTGCCGCAGCTGTGGGTTGGCTGGGAGCGGGCATTGATGCTCATTCAACCGGAGACCGTTGTCCGCTGGCACTGCAATTGCGATACCGGGAGCCAATCGCTTCTCAATTGGGAATCAAGAAGGTAAGAGCCAGATTGATCTTTCAACCTGGCTTTGCCGCGATTAGAATGCGTTAGTGGCTTTGGTGCAGCTATTACTGCGCGGTGCCGCCTAGGACCGTCCCGCTGTCGGTCTCCACCAGCAACAGCTCTGCTCCCGCGTTTACGAAGACCGTATTGAAATGGAGCGCCGATGATCCCTTCGGAGTAATCTGCAACGTTCCCATGCAATCGGACGCCTCCGTATAGGTCCCGGTGACCGCCTCCACAGTGTTCGAGTAATTTTCGTTGATGCTCACGGTTCCGGTAACGTGCCCTTTGCCGTCCAGATTGAGTTCCCCAATGATGTCCTTGTTCAGCGAGCTTCCGGGGATGGTTCCTACGATATTTGCGCCAAGCTTTTGTGCTTTTCCAGTCAGCGCACAGGTGGCAGAAATTTGAGGAAGGCCGAAACCCAGGGCCTGAAGACCCGGATTGGTTATGGCCAGCTGAAAGCCCATGTTGCTGGAATTGAGGTAAACATTAAAGTCGGCGGTGCCAAGCGACAGAGTCCCAGTGCAGTTTGCCGCTATAGAGTACCTTCCCGTAAAGGTCGAGCTCTGTATGGAGTTTTCGAAGCTGACCGTTTCCGCCCCACTAAGATTTCCTTTTCCGTCAGCCGTCATCCGGCCCACGACAATCCCTTCGTTACCACTGGCGCCATAGAGTTCTTGTGGCCAACCCCACGAAAATCCATAGTTTCCCTTCAAAGAGGCCGTCGAACAAGCAGCGGCCGGCGTGGCAATCGTCATCAAGCCGAGAAACAGTAGAACGGCGCTGACTGTCCGCAGATGGAGTGTGGTTCGGAGCACTTCTTTGCGCCCGGCGTCAGGGCCTGCCAACAGCCGGGTTCGTGCGGACCTCTTCTTTCTCTCGTTCATTTTCTGCTCCTGTACTCTTCTTTTTCTTCAATTCCCAAGGGGGAAATTCCGGGAAGCATAGCACATGGAAGTTACGAACACGGTTACACAAACATGAATATTCATTCCCGAAAAGGAATTTCGTACAACAATCTGCGCTTGCGACCAAGTTTCGGTTTGCCCGGGATCGAGGAAAACGAATCCTCGTCATGTTATCGTGGAAACTCTTATGCGGCGCGAGGCCGGCACTTCTGATCCAATACTCTGCTCTCACCTCCTGCGCAGAGTCGATGAAAGACTGATTGACCTTTTGAGTTCGCTCACGCCGGGCGAATGGGATCTTAAGACTGTTGTGCCATTGTGGAGGGTCCGCGACGTCGCAGCGCACCTGCTAGACACTGTTCTACGCAAACTCTCTATGGTTCGAGATTCTTGCTATGTCGAAGCGGTCAGCATCCGGTCGCCTGAAGACGTAATCACGCTGGTAAATCGTCTGAACAGCGAAGGCGTGACCGTCTACCGTCGCCTGAGCCCAAAGGTTCTGATCGGGATGATGGAACAAGCCTGTGAGCAGAGCGCTCGCTTTCATGAATCTCTCGACCCGTTTTCGCCTGCCGCATTCGCGGTTAGCTGGGCAGGAGAAGAGAGCTCCCTGAATTGGTTCGACACAGCTCGTGAATTAACGGAACGCTGGCATCACCAACAGCAGATTCGATTGGCCACAAATCGGCCCGGCATCATGACGCCGGAACTATATCACCCGGTTCTCGATTGCTTTATACGAGGACTGCCGCATGTTTATCGCGGTGTCGACACACCTCTCGGGACGTTGGTTTTGCTAGAAATTTCTGGTGAATGCGGAGGGCAATGGTTTCTTTCTAAGGAATCGGCAGGTTGGCACTTCGTGAAGCCAAGTGACAGAAAATGGGCATCGCGAGTTTCGATACCCCAGGAGTTGGCTTGGCGTGTCTTTACCAAGGGCATTGATCGCGATTCCGCTCGCTCGCAGATTGAGGTCAACGGCGATCGAGATCTTGGGGAGAAGGTTCTTCAATTGACGGCTATTGTTGGTTAGATCGGGTTTCGGCGCGGGGTCGTTGGCTATTCGGAAGTTGGGAATTGCTGCTTCGATTCTGTGTGCGAACTGTGTGCCACATTTCCACGGTCAGGCGGATTCGAAATCTGCCAATCCGACTTACGGCCGATTAGTCGGCTTCGGACCTGGAGTTCCACTCAAGTCATCTGACTTCAATGACTTGCCACAAAAATTAAGCCCGCACGGAGACATCGTCGGAATGTCGCAGAATTAATGGCCGCCAGAGATGGAAGGTCACACAAAGGGTCACGTTCGTGCCACCGTCATACTCCGACTTCACGATTGAAGTTGTGAGGCTCGGGGTGAAGAGCGAGGCCCAATTACAGTAGTGGAGAGAGCAAGCGTTTTCCGACCACCTCAAGCGCCGTCACCCGAATCTCTGTGGTCGAGTGTAACCGGGATATTCCAGCAGTTGAGGAGTTTATTGCAGTACCGGCATGTCTGCGTTCTTCTCTGTGAACTCCAGAGAGAGCACCGTGTCCGATTTCTTCTGACCCAAGTGCATCATGCAGCTTCCGCCTGTATGGTCAAATGAAACTTCGGGGTCCTCGATTGCGGCGGACGTCGTCACGGATATAGGGGGTGAAAGAATAAACACTCCCTTCCCATCGAACGGTTTCATCAGCTTCAGAGTCCAGTGTTGGTGGGAGTCTTTTTCGAGGTGAGCAGTATAGTCGCCAGCAGGCATGCTCATTCCTTGCGTCGTCAAGAGATGTCCGTTAGATGACAAGCGATACCGTTGATGCCCAGGAAAATAAGTAACAGCAATGCTGGTTCCGTCCGAGATCGTGCATTGTGCGCGGGTTG
>DATNKA010000645.1:0-3926 GCA_035603655.1 Candidatus Acidiferrales bacterium
TGGCGGACTTCCTCCAAGCCACTGGCTGGACTTGCGTTTACGGCATCGGCATGGGCACGAATACACCGGCACGCGCCAGCGAGGAAGCGGCCTTTGTAGCTAAAACGCTGGGCGACCGCCTCCAGTATTTCCAGATCGGAAACGAGGCGGATCTATTTGACCGGCACCTGCGCGATCCGAAAACGTGGTCCGCCAAGACGTACTTGCAAGAATGGCTCTCGCTGTCGCGGGCTATCGCAGCTGGGGTGCCGGCAGCAAAGTTCGGCATGCCTGATGTTGCCGGTGCGGTGTCATGGCTCACTGAGATTGCTGATCAATGGCCTTCCATACAGGCCCCGCCCCGGGTAACGACCCTGACTCATCATTATTACTTTGGCGGCCCGGCGACGAACCCCGAGGTCAACATTCCGAACCTGCTGAAAGCGGCAACGATGCAAAAGGTGCAGAACACCGCGAATATCGCATCGACCGCTGCCAGCAAGATGGGTGCGCGCGTACGCATGACCGAAGGCAACACTTGCTATCGCGGAGGCAAGCCGGGCGTCTCCGATGTGTTTGCCGCTGCGCTTTGGTCTGCCGACTATTCGCTGCTTCTGGCCGGTAATGACTATTCCGGCGTCAATCTCCACGGTGGTACGGGCAAGTCTGTGGCCAATTCCGTTGGCGGATCTCTCCCTGGCGACGCGCTCCTCGAAGCGAAGGGCGAAACTCCCCAACAAATTGCCGCGCATCCGCATCCTTTCTATACACCTATTGCGACATTTGGCGTGGATTATGTGTTGGAGCCGGTCGCGTATGGGCTCAAGTTTGCGGGCTTGTTCAGCGGCGGAACACTGTTGAAGACCGAGTTCTCGACCAAGCTGCAGGCTACGGGAGTCAATGCTACGGCGTATGCCGCGAAACTGCCTGGCGGGCACCCATCCGTGATCATTCTGAATAAGGACGCGGCAGCAGACCTTGAGGTGGAACTCGACTTTGGTCGCGACGCGAGTGGAGTGGTGCAATCCGAGACATTACACGCACCGGGACTAGACAGCCGCGAAGCGCACATCACAACGTCGTCGAAGAGCGACTCGCTCAAGCAGGGCAAGTGCTCCGTTACGATTCCCCATGCGACGGGATTACGTGTGACACTCAGTTGAATCGTTGACAGGTTCCATTTCATCTGCGGACTGGTTTGAAGTCGAAATAAGCCAGATTCATGTTTCCGTTCGTCAATATGTGTACGGTGAGAACATTCTTCCCTTTGCTCAGACGGACTTTGAAAAGTTGCGAAGCCAGATTCCAATGGTGCCATTGACGCCAGGCAAGCGGGTCTGCAGGATCATTTGTTGTGGCGATCTGCAGAGGTCCGGTTACGTCCTTTCCCTCCACATCGACTGATATTGTGCCGCCGCGATTCGATGTGTAAAGTAAATCGGCCGCGAATGTTCCCGAATGTGCGACATCTATCGTCAGGTTGAACCACTCTCCGGGTTCGGTCCAGCCAACATAGAGCAGGTCTGCAGGAGGCACGATCTTGTCGAAGGGGTTGTCGTCAATCGGATCCGGCTTGCGCTGAAACTTCGTGTATGAAGTATCCACTCCCTCATGGATACGAAATTCATTGAGATAGGTCCCATCGGCCGGATTCAACTCTCCGCTGCCGCGATTCTGTGCATCGGTGTCATGGTAGGCAACGCCTTCGCCGCCCAAGTCATAGTAAGCGCACAAGATCTTGCCCGGTATTTTTTGTGGACCGCCACTATAGCGGGTGTCGTGATAGGGTAAGCCCTTATATTGGCTGAAGAATGATTGGGAAAACGCAATTGTGGGTGACATCAATGCGGCCACGAAGCAAAAGGAAAACACTCGACGACTCATCCTTCATCTCTCCTGAGCTCCGATCGGTACCATGCATAGAAATCGGATGCTCTCAACACACGGTGAAACCAACTGCACAACGCGACCAGAAGTAGAAGTAAAAAAGACAAAAGATTGACTGGCTCGCAAAGAGAAAAATATACTCGCATGTTCGATCAGTTCCCAAGAAAATCGGCATCCACTTTCGGATGACTTGGAGCGATGGACATGAAAACGATGGACATGAAAACGAATGACACACCACAGGATGCCGGTAACCAGAACCGCCGGGGCTTCCTTAAGGCAGGGGCAGCATCGATAGCAGCTGGTCTGTCGGCAGGAGTAATCGCTGCCTCCGCGTCTGGAGAGGTGGCGTCAACGGAAAACAGTCCAGCTGCGGCCAGGGCCATCCAGGACATGATGCCGACGCGCAATCTGGGTAAGACAGGCTTTCGGGTCGGGATTTTTGGCCTCGGCGGCCAGGGAGCGCTGGAGAAGGCAAATAACGAAAGCTTGTCCCTGCAGTTGATCCAACGCGCGCTCGAGTTAGGAGTGAATTATTTCGATACCTCCGCCATTTACGGCGGGCCTGACCGGTGGAGTGAACGTTATCTTGGAAAGGGTCTTAAGGGCAGCCGCGACCACGTTTTTATCGCAACCAAGACCAAAGAGCGAACCCGCGATGCCGCGCTTAAAAACCTCGACGTGTCTCTCAAGCTGCTGGATTCCGATCACATTGACAGCTGGCAACTGCATGATGTCGGAATTCAAGAGGACATTGATCAGATATTTGGCAAAGGCGGTGCGATGGAAGCCCTGGTTCAAGCGCGCGATCAGAAAATGGTGCGACATCTGGGCGTCACCGGACGCTTCCGTCCCGAAGCGCTCATGGAATGCATACGCCGCTTTGCCTTCGACACCGTCCTGATGGGGGTCAACGCGGCCGACAGATACTATTACAGTTTTGAAAAAGATCTTCTTCCGCTGGCCGTCGAGAAACAGATGGGGATTATCGGCATGAAGGTGATGGCACGCGGCCGGATTCTTTCCACTTGGACGCCGCCGTCTGTGGAACAACAAAAGCATTCATGGGAAGGCCGAGGCGCAATCGCCACCACTCCGGGTACGCTGACCAAGCGGGAAACCTTCTTCTACACTCTGTCATTGCCCATCAGCACGGCAATCATCGGGTGCGACTCAGTCGAGCAGGTCGAGGAATGCGTGGAACTCGCCCGTTCCTTTACCCCGTTAAGTCAGGCCCAGATGGCTGCCATGGAAGCAAAAGTAGAACCGGTTGCCAAGCAGGCCCTATTTTTCCGGCTCATGCCGCGGTAAGGATTGCCTGACTGACAGAAGCACGTCTATACCTCCTGAAACAAAAACCGTCCCTATTCGACCTAGTAATTATTGCCGAATGAGGTCTCTGAGCTCATGAAGTCCGCAGGCCAGAGGTTTCGAGCAGCAGTGCAACCATTGTCCCCAAAATCAGGTTCCAACAGAGTTGCGCTCGGGTTCTGTCTGCACGAATTTCATGCCCGCCAGCTTTCATGCAGTTTTGCGGGTGGCCCTCGTGATCGCTATTATCACGCCGGGGGGCGCAGAGGAAATCCACACTCACGCCGCCTCGCCGGTAATCGTTGGCACTATTACGTTTCCGATTTCCTGCTCGAAGCAGGCCCAGAGCCATATCGAAAGCGGGCTCGCCATGTTCCATTCGTTCCTTTTTTAGGACGCCGAATCGCAGTTCAAGATGGCGGCGGACATGGATGCAAGCTGCGCCATGGCGTACTGGGCACAGGCCGTGGGACTCTATCGCCCACTGGCATATTTGCCGGTCGCTCAAGACATGAAGCGGGGTTGGGAACTGATTCAGAAGGCTCATCAACTCACAGCGAAGACCCAGCGCGAGCGCGATTATCTGCATGCGGCAGAGGTTCTCTATCGGCCGGATGCCCGCGATTATGCGCGGCGCAATCACGATTATTCCGCACAGCTGGAAGCAATCTACAGAAGCTATCCAGATGACACCGAAGCCGCGGTGTTCTACGCGCTTTCCGTATTACCATTCGCTGACAGCGAGCATT
>DATNKA010000646.1:0-6789 GCA_035603655.1 Candidatus Acidiferrales bacterium
AGAGTAAGGACGAGACCATCGCCGTGTACGACTTCGGCGGCGGTACCTTCGATATTTCGATCCTGGAAGTCGGCGAGGGCGTAATTGAAGTAAAGGCCACCAACGGCGACACGCACCTGGGAGGCGACAATCTGGATCAGCGTATCGTCGACTGGCTGATCGATGAATTCAAGAAAGACGAGGGTCTCGACCTGCGTGGCAAGGGTAACGAAATGGCGCTGCAGCGTCTGCGTGACGCGGCTGAGCGCGCGAAGATCGAGCTTTCGACCACCATGGAGCACGAGATCAATCTGCCGTTCATTACGGCCGATGCCAGCGGTCCGAAACATCTGGTGAAGAAGCTGACGCGGGCGAAGCTGGAGTCGATGGTGGAAGACATCATTCAGCGCTCGGTGGGTCCGTGCAAACAGTGCATGAAAGATGCGGGCGTGGATGCGAGCAAGATCAACGAAGTGGTGCTGGTCGGCGGACAGACGCGCATGCCGCGCATTCAGGCGCTGGTGAAAGAGTTGTTTGGCAAGGAAGGCCACAAGGGAGTGAATCCCGATGAAGTGGTCGCGATTGGAGCGGCGATTCAGGGTGGCGTACTCGGCGGAGAGGTGAAGGATCTGCTGCTGCTGGATGTGACCCCGCTGTCGCTTTCGATTGAAACGCTGGGCGGCGTGGCTACGCCGATGATCCCGCGCAACACGACGATTCCGACTAAAAAGACGGAGACGTTCTCGACGGCGGCTGATAATCAGACGTCGGTTGAAGTGCATGTGCTGCAGGGCGAGCGACCGATGGCGGCGCAGAACCGGACTCTGGGCAAGTTCCACTTGACCGGGATTCCGACGGCTCCGCGCGGTGTGCCGCAGATTGAAGTGACGTTCGACATCGACGCCAACGGCATCCTGAACGTGACCGCGAAAGATACAGCCACGCAAAAGGACCAGAAGATTACGATCACGTCGTCCTCTGGATTGTCGAAGGAAGAGGTCGAGCGCATGGCCAAGGAAGCCGATGCGCACGCGGCCGAAGACAAGGCACAGCGGGACGCGATCGAGGCCAAGAACCAGCTCGATAGCATGGTGTACAACGTCGAAAAGATGCTGCGCGAGTCGGGAGATAAGATCTCAGGCTCCGAGCGCGGCGACGTGGAAAACGCCGTAGCCGACGCCAAGAAGGCGCTGGAGTCGAATGACAAGGCGCAGATGGATAAGGCCCGCGAGACCCTGACCCAAGCTTCGCATAAGCTGGCCGAGCAGATGTACAAGGCAGCGCAGGCGACGCCGGGCGCGGGTGCAGCCGGCAGCGGTCCCACAGACGGGGCGGGCGCGGCTTCGGGCAGCAATGGCGCCGGTCAGAAGACGAAAGACGAGGGCGTGATTGACGCCGAGTACGTGGATGTGGAAGACAAGAAGTAAGGGAAGCAACTAGCTCCCAGCTTCCGGCGTGGATCGTGTGGCGCGGGCATTGCTCGCGCCACAACATTTTAAGATGTCGGGCCGAGTTTTAAAGGGGGGATTTGAAATGGATTTTCAGGTGAATGAGCAGACTTATTTTCTCACTCTTGCCGAGGACGAGAGACGGTGGCGAGTTTTTGTCTCCTCGCCAACAGGAGCTTGGCCAATTCCGGTTTATGAGGATGCGACCGAGTCGGGTCCGCTGGTCATGTTACAAGAGGGGAAGCACAGAATACCGAACTAAGGGACGCGGGGCGAAGTCGAGGGCTTTGCCAGCAAGTATCATTGCGACCGCCTGGCATATTACGACAGCTTCGAGGGTGTCCATAAAGCCATCGGACGCGAGAAGCAATTGCAGGGCTGGATACGGGCGAAGAAAATTGCTTTGATTAAAGCGAAGAATCCGCGATCGGAAGACTTGGCGGAGAAGTGGGGCTCGCCGATGGCGTTTGCCGGGGAAGCGATCAAAGGCAGATGAGAAAACTCCTCGACACGCCGTTGCCGGGGTATGCACGCATGGGGTCCGTCGACTGCGTCTCTGTCCGCTTCACGAACGGAAACTCCGCTCAGGTGGCGGACTATTCTAATGGCAACTACTACTAAAAAAGATTATTACGAAATCCTTGGCGTAAAGAAGTCCGCGTCAGCGGAAGAGATCCGCAAGGCCTTTCGCAAGCTGGCGCGCAAGTACCATCCTGACGTAAATCCCGGGGACAAATCTGCCGAGGAGAAGTTTAAGTCGCTCTCCGAAGCGAACGACGTGCTCAGCGATCCCAAGAAGCGCAAGGTCTACGATCAGGTTGGATTCTATTCGGACAATATCGATCCGGCCACGGCTGAAGCGTATGCGCGCGGAGGAGGGACGGGCGGATTCGAAGGCGGCGGGGCGCCCGGCGGATTCTCTGGCGGAGGAAGTGGCGCACAAGGCGTTCCCTTCGATTTCGGAGGATTCGACTTTTCCGATTTGGTGGATAACGCTGGTCGGGGTCGGAGAACCGGCGGTGGCGGCGGATTCAAGGATATCTTCTCGGGAATCTTCGGCGGGGGACGAGGAACGACTGCGACCGAGGTCGGCCCGGAAGCGGGCTCCGACCTTGAATATCAGGTGAACGTTCCCTTCTGGACGGCGATCCGCGGCGGCGTCATGAAACTCAACATCACTCGCCAGGATGTTTGCCCGACCTGTCATGGACTGGGTTACATTCAAGCGCCAGGGACGTGTCCGGAATGCAACGGCACGGGACAGGTCACACAAACCGGCGGACGGATGAAGTTCAACGTGCAATGCGCGCGCTGTCAGGGAACGGGCAAGAACATTTCCACCTGTCCCACGTGTCACGGCGACGGCACGGTCAGCCGGACAGAGCCGCTGGAAGTTCGTATCAAGGCGGGCACGCGCGACGGCCAGCGCATCCGCCTGGCAGGCAAAGGGAATGCCGGAGCTCACGGCGGACCGGCTGGCGATCTTTATGTGATCATCCGGATCGAAGAACATCCCCTCTTCCGGCGCGACGGGGACGATATTTATCTGACCGTCCCCGCCAGCGTGGCTGAGGCGGGGCTGGGAGCCAAGATTGAAGTGCCGACCATCGATGGCCGCGCCTTGTTGAAGATTCCTCCTGGAACCCAGCCGGGCCAGAAATTGCGCCTGCGTGAGAAGGGCGTACCCTCGGCTACGAAGGACGGCGCCCGCGGGGACGAGATTGTCGAAATCGCCGTGACCGTGCCTATGCCGCGTGACGAGCGTACCAAGGAGCTTCTGAAAGAGTTGGCTAAGCTGAATCCGGAGGATCCGCGAGTAGAGCTCTGGAAGAAGGTATAGGTCTGTCGTTAAAAACGTGGTCGATTAGTTTGACTGACCGGAGTCAACTACCTTAGTTGCCTCGGTCAAGCTTGATCCTGATCCGGCGCGTCCCTGCGATCGCAGAGCACGCCAAGTTGAGTAACCGGCAGCCCACTTCGAGTCATGGCGTCCGTATCACCTCCCAGCAGGTTTCCCTCAACCCTATCGCTGCCGTACGGCGCTTCAACCGTTTCTATACCCGCCACATCGGGCTACTGGATGAAGGACTCGCAAGACCTTGCCTTTTCTCCAGCAACACCCTCTCGCCAGTAACAAATCCGGTTCACTCCGGCGCTTGGCTCCACTCTACGGTCCTGCGCTCCCTGCTGCTCATGTGCGCCAACATCAGGGCTCTCATCGTGCGCAGCGCCTGTTCGGGGCTAACGTCCAACGGCACCTTCTTCTCAATCGCATCTCTGACATTCGCGTAGAAGCCGCGATAGTCGCCGCGCTCGGTCTTCACCTTCACGCTTGGCTCGCCCACGAGGCTCAGCGTCCCCCACAACTCTTCTGCTTCTTCACCCCAGTCCGCACCCCAATCCGTGCCCTGCGGATATTGATCCGCCCGCAATCGCGCCTCCTGGGGATCCATTCCGTACTTCACAAACGACCCCTTCGTGCCGTGAATCAAAAAATGCGGCCCCGGCGCATAGGCGATGATCCGCGCCCGTCCCATCGCGCGCAGCATTCCTCCCGACTTCGGATACTCCATGCAGACATCGAAGGAATCATCCACCTGGGACGTGTCCCGCTCGCAGAACGCCGAAGCCGTAATCGCCCGCGGCTCGCCAAACAGCACCAGCGCCTGGTCGATCACATGCGGTCCAAGATCGAACAGCACTCCAGCGCCCGGCTGATCTGCCTTTTCCCGCCACGCATTTGGTTTCGGCTCCGGACGAAACCGGTCATAGCGACACTCGTATTCAACGATCGATCCTAAACGTCCCGACTGCACGATTTTTTTTACGGTGCCGAAATCACCGTCCCAACGGCGATCCTGATAGACGGTGATTAATCTTCCATGCTCGGCCGCCAGCCCCACCAACTCTTCCGCCTCAGCCAACGTGGGAGCCAAAGGCTTGTCCACTACCACATCCCTCGCAGCCAGTAAACAGGCCCGTGCCAGGTCGACGTGCGAGTCATTCGGAGTCGCGATCACGCATAGTTGAATCTGTCTATCCGCCAGCAATTCATCCAAAGTTCGTGCGACCCGCACTTCGGGATATTTTTCCTGAGCGCGAGTTCCCCTACGCTCGAGAATGCACGCCAACTCCATGCCGGGCACACCTCGGATCACCGGGGCATGAAACGCCTGTCCCGCCATTCCAAATCCAACTAATCCCACTCGCACCATTTTGGCTCCTTGCTTCTATTGTCGTTCCTACTGCTCCATAGTCAGCGATTTACAGTCTTCTGCCGATATAGTCCCGTCCGCAGTCGCCGTATAAATTTCAGAGATGCTGACGTCTTAGGAGGACTAAATGCGATTCGGACCCTTCCTCGTGGTTGCTCTGCTGCTGCTTATTCTGTGGGCTGGCGGGTTCCTGATGTTCCACGTAGCCAGCGGGCTGATTCACCTGCTCTTACTGTTCGCCGTGATTTCTTTCGTGGCGCACCTCGTAATGGGGTCGAGAACAGCGTAGATTTTTTCGGGCCAGGCTTGCCGGCCGGAGCTAACCGGCTCTATCCCCCGGCAAGACCCGGCCCATGTTTTCTTATTGCATTTGTCGATCCTTCATCCGCCGCACGAATTTCAATCCTGACCATACCTCGGTCACGGCACAGACTTTCACATCCACCAAGCCCGCGCGTAATCCGATCTCGCGCACCGCGTTCTCATTCAGGTCTGTGGTCACTCCGGAACTTTTTTTCGGCCAACTCACCCACAACATCCCGGCCGGCGCCAGCAGCTTCGCTCGTTGCGAGAACTCCTTTGTCAACTCTGCGTGCGACTTGGTGAACACCATCACAAAATCAAGCGCGTCTCCCGGTTTGACAATGCTGCACTCCGCCAACGCCAGGGACAATTCCGCCCGCACTTCGGCCGGAGCGTTCGCCAACTGCGCGCGAAGCCCCGCCTTGATCCCTAATTTTTTTGGAAGTGGTGTCCCAGAATATCCTGGCATCCAGTTGCCTGTCAGTAAAGCGAATGTCCGTGAGCCAAGCTAGAACCCTGAAGCCGTCCTATTGCGCCACCGGCGCGTAATAGCCTCGCCGCGCTCTTACGCGGAAATTTTTCCGGTCATTGGCGACGATCTCAATGGTGCGGAAGTGCCCGTCCGACTTGAAGTCTGCCGGCTTATAGGAAACGGCATACTGGCTGCGCAGTTCATCCTGAATCTCGGCAAATGCATTGGTCACATCGCGAATCTGGAAGGGGAAAAATGCGCGCCCGCCGGTCGCATCGGCCATGCGTTCCAGCACCTTGTCACCCGCACCCTTGGTGCCGCTTACGTTGGTACTGATGGTATAGATGATGGCCTCGGCGCGCTGCGCCATTTCGATAGCTTCCTCGCGGGTTACGTGACTCTGGTTGTCTTCTCCGTCGCTCAGCAGAATGATCGCGCGCCGGGTCGGCCCGTTCTGCGGTTGCTTCAATAGCTTGTCGCGGCACGCGTAGTAGATCGCATCGTACATCGCTGTCCCGCCGCCGGGACGCAGTTCACGGACACCGTGCCCGAGTTTTTCGGTATCGTCAGTGAAATTCTGCGTCACCTCCGGGGTCGCGTCGAATCCCACGACGAACGCCAGGTCATAACGCTTACGCACCGTCTGGTTCAGAAACTCGATTGCCGATTCCTGCTCAAACTTGAAGCGGTCGCGTACCGAACTGCTGGCATCAATCAGTAAGCCGACCTGCAGCGGCAAATTCGTCTCCGCGTGGAAGCTGCGGATTTCCGTCGCCGGCTTGCTGTCATCCACGATGCGAAAGTCGGCCTGCTTCAGATCCGTCACCCGCCTGCCGTGCTTATCGGTCACAGTGAACACCACGTTGACTTCGTTGGTGCCGACGCGGATTTTCGGAAGATCTCCGTTCTCCGCACCCGAATCGGTGGAATTCTGTTCAGCGGAGCGTGGCGGAGCCTGCAAGACCGGGGCCGGCGAGGACGGCGATTGGGCGGACGATTGAGTCGACCGCGATGCCGCAGGCGAAGCTTGCGCCACTCCGCACTCGCTCGTGACCAACACTACCAGCGAAATCGCTGCCCACTTTGCCACTGAATTTTTCGGAAACATGTGTCTCGTAAAGATGCCCCGTATTTGGTTGTTTATTATATCTGGATTCGTTCTTGTTTTGCAGGGCGCGGCTTTCGCCCGCCCCAATCTTATCCCGGTTCCATCTTCTTCAGAAACTCGCGCAATTGTTCCGGCAGCTCACTAGTGAGTGCAATCGTCACCCCGGTTCGCGGATGCCGGAACTCCAACTCGGCCGCATGCAAAAAATTCCGTGGCAATCCAATTGCCGCCGATTTCCCCCGCGCCTGCTTTGGCGCTCCATAC
>DATNKA010000647.1:0-10240 GCA_035603655.1 Candidatus Acidiferrales bacterium
ACAAAGTTCTGCATGATGATCCCGCGGCAACGTCGAGCAAGCCGCAAAGTTTGGACCAGTTTCGAGAGATCGCTTCCGATCAAGATCACGTCCGCGCTCTCACGAGCAACGTCGGTTCCCGATCCCATGGCGATGCCGACATTGGCCTCTACTAGGGCGGGAGCGTCGTTGATTCCGTCACCGACCATCGCGACATTGCGCCCCTTGCTGCGCAGCTCAGCCACCCGCTTCGCTTTCTCCTCGGGCAAGAGTCCTCCCACCGCTTCATCTACTCCAAGGTCGCGGCCAACCGATGAAGTCGCAGCTTGCGTGTCTCCGCTCAACAGGACAATCCTCAAACCCATCTGTCGCATTTCCGCAACCGCATTCTTGGCTTCTGGCCGCAAAACATCAGCAATTCGGATGCTGCCGAGAAGTTGTCCCGCTCGGGCGACGTAGACTTCCGATGCCCCGCCCGCTCCGTTACTGTTTCCGGGCAGCCCCCTCGTCATACCGTGTTCCGCTAGAAGGGCCAGACTACCCACAATGATCTCTTCGCCTTCATAGCTCACCCTGACTCCTCGTCCGGGTGTGTACGAGAATTCATTGGGGTCGACGAGTGGAATGGCGAGTTCTGTTGCCCGCGCCATCACTGCCTTGGCAAGAGGATGTTCGGATTTGCGCTCCGCAATGCTGGCAGCGGCGATGATTTGCTGTTCCCCGAAACCGTTGGCGGAAACGACTTCCCGGATCTGCGGCGTCCCGAAAGTTAGTGTGCCGGTTTTGTCCAACAGCACTGTGTCGACGGCGGCCAGCGCTTCCAAGTAGAGGCCACCTTTAATGATGGCTCCCTGATGCGCCGCTCGACCGATTGCTCCCAGGATTGCAAGAGGAGTTCCCGCTGCAATTCCGCACGCCCCAGCAACGATTACGACCGAAATGGTCGACCTGATATTGTGGGTAATGATGAATGTGAGAACCGCAGCTCCTAGGGCGAAATACACGAGGTAGCCCGCCAGCCGATCGGCCGTCTTCTGAATCGGAGCCCGCGATTTCTCAGCGCGTTCAACCGCTTCAATAATTCTTCCGAACGTCGTGTCGCGTCCCAGTTTCTGGGCGCCGATTTCCAAAGCTCCGGATTGATTGATGGTTCCGGCATAGACCCCATCTCCGGGTCCTTTCTCAACCGGCATGGCTTCACCCGTGATAGCCGCTTGTTCCACAAACGATCGGCCGCCAAGCACAGTGCCGTCCACTGGGATGCGTCCACCCGGCTTCACGATCACGGTGTCACCAACCTGAACTTGGTCGGACGGAACCTCAATCACCTGATCATTACGGCGGACCAAGACGGCTCGCGGGAGAAAATCGAGCAGACTCTGGATAGCCCGCCGGCCTCTGCCAACTGTGAGACCTTCCAACACTTCGGCGGCAAGGACGAAGCCGGTGATGACCAGAGCAGTGAAGAATTCTCCAATCGCCAAAGCCGAGAGAAGAGCGATGGTCATCGAGAGTTCCATGGTCATCTTGCGCTCGACGATGTTCTCGAATGCTTCTTTGAAAATCGGGTATCCGCCGATGAGAGCAGCCGCGATGCCGATCACACTGACGTGCGGAAATGGCTCCCAAAGCCGAAACCATACCGCGACTGCAGCTAAGAACACAAAAGCAATGCGGACCAGTTCGACCCATTCCACCCTGTGTCCGTGTTCTTCGCGCTCGGAGCCAGGGTCAGGCTCGTTTAGTCTTGGGGACTTCCGCGTCTCGCTGAGATGCGGAGGGTTGACTGGGGGCTTTTCGATGATTGGTGAAGAACTCATAGCGACATTCCCTCCGCGGGACGAAACCGATATTCCAGGTAAGACTCGACCATTTCGATTACTTCACGGCTACGCACAAACTGTGCCCTCAAGGAACGGGCGTCGCTATAAACGGAACCGAGCAATGAACCGCTATCACTCAGAGATCCGTGAAATGACCACAGGCAACACGGTCAACGCTGCCAGCGTGGAAAACACCACACCACCTAACATGACAGTGGCGAATCGGCCTGGTGCTCCCGAGTGTGCCCCCATGAATGCGAGTGGAAGGACCGCCGCGATTGCACACAGTCCAACGAGGGAAACCGCTCGAAATTTTGCTTGCGCCCCGCGATAACATGCATTTCTCCTATCGCCAGACAGCCTCCGCGCCCTGGCGATTTCAGAGGCAACCATCCAGCTCTGGACGACAGCCAGCGCAGAAACAACACAAAAACCCGCTACCGCGCCCCGTTCCGCGTGTATGCCAAGAACAAAAAGCGCGATGATGCCTCCACTGACTCCCAGAAGCACGACCGTGATGACGAAGGCCATTCGCTGCCACATGATGAACTCGCGTCGAAGATTGGCTCATCATACATACCCCCATAGGTATAGTGCAAGCTCTGGCATGATATGATTCGTTTGCGAATGAGTCATACAATCAAGAACAAACAGAAGCTGATTTTGCGGAGCAAACGCATCCGGGGGCAATTTGAAGCTCTTGAGCGGGTCCTCGACGAGGGACGCGATTGCTCCGAAGTGTTGCAGATCATCAGCGCAGCAAGAGGTGCAGTCAATAGCCTGATGACTGAGCTCCTGGAAGGCCACATCCGGCATCACGTGCTTGATCCAAAGCGAAGACCGAATTCAGAACAGACGCACGCGGCCGACGAAGTTATCGATATGGTAAAGACGTATCTCAGGTAGCTCCATCCCAGAGGTTCGTCTGCAATGAGGGGTTATTTGCGGCGGGCTGCACTTTGGGGTGCTTATGAGTCGCGTAGTTATCGCAGATCAAGTGAAGCTGCCGGTCGGGCGGAATGGTCTGGTCGATGAGACGGAGAAACTTGAGCCATTCCTGATGGCGATGCCGCTCCTGACACAGACCAAAAACCTCGCCGTTGGCCGCATTCAGCGCGGCAAACAGAGTAGCCGTGCCATTACGCTTATAGTCGTGCGTCAGCGTAGCGCCGCGTCCACGCTTCAGCGGCAAGCCGGGCTGGGTACGGTCCAGAGCTTGGATCTGGCTCTTCTCATCGGCGCACAGCACCAGCGCATGTTCGGGCGGATCGAGATACAGACCGACGATGTCTTCCAGCTTCTCCGCGAAGGCAGGATCGTTACTGATTTTGAAAGCATCCACGCGATGCGGTTTCAATCCGTGGGCGTGCCAGATGCGCCGCACGCTGGCTTCGCTGATACCAACGGCCGCGGCCATGGTGCGCGTGCTCCAGTGAGTGGCGTTGGCCGGTTGCTGACGCGTGGTCATGGTCACCACGCGTTTGGTCAGGCGGGTACCGATCGTGGGCTTGCGTCCGGGCCGGGGCGCGTCTTTCTGCAACCCTGCCACGCCCAGCGCCAGGAAACGCTTGCGCCAGCGGGAAACTTTTTTCGGCGTGACCGCCATGACGGCCGCTATTTCCTTGTCCTGTTGGCCGGAAGCCGCCAACAGTACGATGCGGGCACGCTCCGCCACCCTCACCGGGAGAGATCGACTCCGAGCTTGGGACTCCAACAACGTTCGCTGCTCCGGACTCAACGTAATGGCTGGGGCAATTCGCATCGGCAACGTCTCCTTATCATAAGACGCGCACCGATTGATAAAGGTTGTTAGTTATGACGCACTACACTAGCAACTAGCCGGTCCGCCGGGTGCACAAGGGCGTTAGTTCGGTTTCTTAAAGTGACCAATCGATCCGCTCAATTCCGCGAACAAGATCGAAATGGCGGTCTCGGCTTAGGAGGGAGAAAGAATGCTGACGGCAGAGCGCGGCAATCCAAACGTCGTTGGAAGGAATTGGTGTTCCGGCTCTCTTGAGTTCGGTTCGAATCGTAGCGTAGGAGTTGGCCGTCTCTTCATCCACATCGAGTACTCGGTAGTTGCAAATCGTTTCTGTTAACCATTGTTCGTAGCGCTGCCGGTCGCGTGATTGCTGAATTCCATATCGGTATTCGCCCAACACAATTACCGGAACGGCGACCTCCGCCGCTTTGCGAAGGATCGGCTCCAGCGCCGCATCGCCATCTGCGACGGCTGACAATCCATTGGTATCCAGGATCACTGTTGATCCTCAATCTCGACCTGGTCGAACTCTTCTTCCATGATGCGATTAATTCTGGCCGTTTCCTTGTGCAAGTGACGGAGTTTGCCGAACGTCTTCATCCAGGGCTTGCTGTCTCTATCGCTTTGGGCGCGTAGCTTGTCCGACAGCGCCTCCGAAACGAGCGCTCGAAAAGGAATGCCGCGCTCGGCCGCCACCGTCTTGGCGCGACGAAAGATGGCATCGGGGATTTCTAACGTAGTCTTCATGAGTCATGCTCCCATATTTATGGGAGCGAGTCAACTAAGCGCATGCGTGAGCATGGCGCGAGTTCTTGCTCCCAGTTCGCGGTACTGCTCGCTATGTGGTTCTGCACGGCAGAGGGTAAGCATTTTCGTACATTAAACGTACAATGGATCGGGCAATGGGGCCTTTTTAGCCGTTTTGGCAATTCCTAGAATCAACAACTTGCGTGTTATCAATACGCCGAATAGTTCGACTCCCGTCGCCTCCACCAATAACTATTTTATTATCACTTACTTACAGACGCATTTTAATTTTGTACAATAGCATTCTGCGGAGGCGGGCTCTCCGCCGGGCCTTTCTCACGGTTTTACTTCTCGCGGATTACGAACCAATCGAACGAAGGATTATTCCTGGCAAGAATGCTGGGGAAAAGTTTAGCGATTGGGTTTTCGCACTGCATTCAAGGCCGGGACGCGGTCAGAATTCCAGGCGTGCCTGAAACGCGATCATGCGCGGACTGCTATCGCCACCCAAGCCGACGCCCAGCAGGCCGGTGGGCGGTGAAGTTGTATACGCGAGCGCTCCAAACCCCGTCTGCGTGGAAGGCTTTCCGGGAATTCCCGCCAGCGCCATGCTGGGAAGCCCAAAGTTCGGATGGTTGAACACATTGAAGAACTGGGCTTCTACTCTGAGCTTCACTCGCTCGCTCACCGGAAACCATTTCGTGAGATAGAAGTCATTCCAGACAAAATCGGGGCCGCGGAGGGCGTTGCGTCCGAGGTTTCCGAATTGGCAATGCTGTGGGTCGTCGCCACCGACGCATTGGCCAGTACTCGGATCAACGGCGGAAACAAACGCGGCCGGATTGAGCCACTGGAGAGTGCCCGGTTGCGTTACACCAGCGACGGGATGATGCTCATAGAGCGGGACGCGCGTAATGACGCTCGCGAACTGCGGCCCGCTACCTTGCACAATGCCGTTTCCGTTGGCTGAATAGGGTGTGCTCAGAGCGGAGAGCGGCACCCCACTGTGCCAGAACATGGTTCCGGAAATTTGCCAGCCGTTGACCACGTGCGCTAACTGGTGACTCCGAACGTGGATCGGCAACTGATATACATATTGCGCGTTGAGGTTGTGCCGGATGTCATAGTCGCAAGGGCCGTAATCGTGGGCCAATTCTCCCGGCAGCGGAGAAAGAATCCCTCCCGCGGAGAACTGAAGGAATCCTCCGTTCGAAACCGTATCCATGCAGCGGCTCCAGGTGTAGTTGAATTGTCCTTGCAGACCGTGACCCAGGCGCTTCATCGCGGTGAGTTGAAGGCCGTTGTAATGACTGTTCTCCCCGGTGGAGAGTTGGGTCACCGCGCTGAACCGTGGATCGGTTGGATGCATGTAGGGGAATGGCGCAAAGCACCCCTGGCACACCGTCTGGTATCCGTTCACTTGGGTTAGGTAGGGCTGGTTCACAGCGCGTGTTCCAACATATCGCGCCAGCAAACTCGCAGTGGTCCCGAATTGATGTTCAATTCCCAGGCTCCACTCCATGAAGTACGGAGCATGCAGAGTGCCAGTGGGCACCGCTGTGATTGCGACGGGTGGGAGACACGTTGCGGGATCTGCCTGCGGGGATGCGCACGACAACTGGCTCTGGGGAAATCCCAGACTGAATCTCTGATTGGCAGCGACGGTTGCATCCACCGCACTGTTCGGCACTCCGGGAGCGATGGTGGTCCCGCTCACCGTACCCAGCAAACCTCCCTGGAAGGTCTTGTCATAAGGAGGATTGGTGCCAACCAGGTCGGCCACACTGCCCGGCAAAATGTCGCTGAAGATCCCGAAACCGGCTCGCAGCACAGAGTTTGGCTCGAATTGCCATGCGATCGCGGTTCGCGGCTGCAGAATAGCCAGCGGTGTGGACGAAAACAAATTGTTGAGATGTGTCTGGATGGCCGCATTCAACGGCTGATTCACGTCATGCGAGATCGAACTGAAAGAACCGGCAAGACGCGCGATTTGGTCGTGAGGATTGAGCGGGTTTGAGTTGTAGGTGTCGCGCACGCCGAAGGTCCAGGTGAGCTTCGGCGTCACTTTCCATGTGTCCTGAGCATATAAATCGAGATTGAGGAAGCGGAATGGTTCGTTCGCCGACGTCGGAAAAGTCTGGGTTGCAGTAGATGCCACTCCATAGATGAATTGCGGCAACGTCGTGTAGGCCACGGTTGGAACTCTGCCCTGCCCGAAGTCATAGTCATTCAAGCGAAAGATTCGAGTGTTCGTGCCAAACCGGAGTTCGTGAGCGCCATGGCTCCAAGCAAGGTTGTCATTGATGAAGAAGCGAGAAGCTCGCCTGCCTTGCACCCACGTATTGTCGAGCCCTCCAATTGTGGTGAACGGTGCATTCGCACCACTCCCCTGCAACACAATCGGAAATGCCGCGAGCGTCTTCTGGAAGTTGGTAGGCCCAAACAAGCTTTCGTACCACGAGAACGCTGGATTGAAATAGTTCACCAGGTTTTGTGAAAAGACGTGGGTGTAGCCCGCTGCGAACGAGTAGAGGGGCTGAGGGGAGACGGCGTCAAACAAAGAGTTGATTGGATCTGTGAAGGCAGCTTGCACACCGGTGTCAGCCTGAAAACGAAACCAAGTCGTCTCTTTCTCGTTGATGTTGTAGTCGAGGCGGATCGTCTGCACCTGTTCGTGGTCATCGCTGGAATGCGACACGCTTTGCCTGTTCGCGCAACCATTTCCGTTCGGTGGACTGCCCGAGGCCGAAGTACTGTCCGCGTTCAACGGACATCCGAGCACCGCGAGAGGCGTTCCGCCGGTGTTCCCGTACAGGGAAAACATCTTCTGATAAAACGGGACCAGTTGTTGCGCCGGCGCATAGGGTGATCCGGTTACAGAGTCGGTTCCACCCAGCGGGAGTTGTTGCAGCACATACTGCTGGAATGCCGCGCTGGGAACCGTTGTGGGCGTCACGATAGGCAGGGCGATCCGAACCCATTCGCTGTCGAAGAAAAAGAACAGTTTGTCGTGCGCAATCGGCCCGCCCAGACTACCCCCAAAATGATTCACGGTCGCTCCAGGCTTGTGATTCCCCGGAGTCGCGTTGGTAAAGTAGTCCGCCGCATTCAGCAGCGCACCATTCCACAGTTCATAGAGATTCCCGTGAAACTGATTCGAGCCCGACTTGGTTACGTAGTTGACCTGGGATGCTCCATACCGTCCTTGATCCACGGCATAGGAAAGAGTATTGACCGTCACTTCCGAGATCGAATTCAGCCCCAGCACGAGATTGGTGGAGAGGCCGCTGTTGAGGTTGGTGAGCGGGTCATTGGTTTCCAGTCCGTCAACGATATAGCCGTTTGAGAGGGCCGGTAGGCCGTTGAATTCCACGTTGCCGTACCCGTTTGTGCCGCCAACGAAATCATTGCCGCTGCCAGCCGTGTTGATCAGGGCGCCCGCGGCAAACTGCAATGGGTAGGTGAGATCGCCCCCTGGATTGGGCAGATCCTCCAGTGCGGGTGCTGTCAACGTGGTGGATGCGTTTGCGTTCTCCGGATTGAGGATGGGAGCCTCGCTGCTGACCTCCACCGTCTCACGGGATCGGGCTACTCCCAGTGTGAAATCCACGGTTTGCTTTTGACCGAGTGCCGAAACGACATTATTGTTTTGCCGTGGCTCGAAACCTGGCGCTTCCACCTTGACCGAGTAAGTACCCGGCTTTAGTTGGGGGAAGTTGAATCGGCCCGAGTCATCAGTCTTGGCGCTCCGTCTGAGTCCGGTCTCTGGGTTCGTGATCGTCACGGTGGCACCCGGCACGACGGCGTTAGTCGTATCACGAACTTGGCCGACGATGGCGCTGGTGGTCTCGCCCTGTGCCAGCGCTTGAGGCACAGAGAGCGATGCCACAACCGCGAAAATGAGCACCTGTCGAAGGAAGTGCGTCATGTCTCTAGACTCATTACGTTTTCCCTCACAGGCCACGGAGATCCCGAGGTCAAAGCCTCAGATTGATTAACTAGTGATTATCTCACATAGTTAACCATAGTTAATCACAATAGGCAACCTGACAAAGAGATAAGTGCCAAATCGACATGGACGCTGATTGCGAGCGAGTGTGCAGATTCTGGGTTGTACTGCACGCCGGTCTTTCGCTAAACAATCCGAGCACGTATTGCGCTTGGCTTATATTCACCAGATGCGGGACGGCGATCGCACTAGCCTCGATCTCGCTGTAGGGCCTAGGGCACCAGGATTCACAGCGATAGGCATTTTCTTGTGCTTTGGTGCCATCATGGCGAGTCTCGCCGCAACTACTTTGCTCTGGCGAGGCACGCCTCTTGATCGTCTCTGGACGTTCAATCCGACTGCGTACAAGCAGCTCGCGCCTCTGGGCCGTATCGTTGGGATGCTCTTCTTGGTGCTGGGCGCGGCCCTCACCACGGCGGCAATCGGGTGGTTCCGACGCCGCCTTTGGGGATGGAGACTAGCGGTCGTAATCATCTCCATGCAGGTTCTAGGGGACGTCGTTAACTTCGTCAGAGGCGACTGGCTGCGCGGTGGAACTGGCGTCATCATCGCCGGTGCACTATTGCTGTTTCTGTTGCGGCCAAGAATCAGAACCGCATTTGCCTAGAATTTCTTCCGAAGAAATTCAAAAAGGCTGTAACCGATGAGCGCGGCGACCATGGCAATTCCAAAATTGGCAGCGGTAAAAACATCTGCGATTGCCAGAGCTACTCCCCTCTTCTGCCCGATGCCTGAGCGCTCAAATTCTCCCATCAGAAGATTGGAATAAAAGAGGAAGATGATAAATCCTACTTCGATCACGGCTCTCCAGGCATTTTTCTTCATAGTGAACATCAACTCCTTGGCAGAGCCCTCGGCTGGGGGCACAGCTGCTCGTTCCTCTCGGGAATACTAGCAGCAACAACGAACATGGCGATTTTTCAACGGTTAAGGCTTGCCGACAATAGGGGAGTTAGGGATTGTTCAAATGGGGTTTCGTTGGAAGCTCTGCGGGAGTCGCGAAATCGGTTTCATGAAAGCGAAATGGCGATCTTCTCCTGCAAGGGCCATGCGGACGTCTTCTCGACGAACTGGAAGCCATACCGCCGCCAAGGAGTGCCGGAGGATTCCTTGCGCACCACCCGAGCTTGTCCAGCATAATGTTCGCCTCGGCTGCTCAGAATAACTTCAACAATCGCATCCTTGACCAGCGAAGACATGCAGTTGCACATAAATCCTTCTGCGCTCACGTTTTCGGTAGTAGTGATTTCCTCGAATGCTTTTCCACTAGCGTCAGTGCCCCGCAATCGGAGGGCAAGTCGCATGCGGACACGCACATGGGTGCGTTGCTCCGACCGCTTGCTCTGCAGTTCCATGGTGAGCCTGCACCTGAGTTCATCGAGTTTGAGAGGCTTCTCAAAGTACGCAACGGCGCCAAGGTTTGCGCAGTGGTCCTTATATTTCGCCTCCGTCTCTCCCGTGATAACAAGGATCGGAATCCTAGACGTGTAGCTCAGGGAGCGAAAGCTCTGGCATAGTTCGAATCCGGAGAACTTCGGCATCATGAGGTCCAAAAGAATCGCATCCGGCTTATGTTCCAGAGCCAGCCCCAGAGCCTGTTCCGGGTCTACCGTGGCGATGACCTCGTAGCCTTCGGACAAGCAGGCTCGCAGCAGATCGCACATCGCCTTATCATCGTCCACGATCAGGATTTTGTGCACGCGCACACCTCCACTTAAAAAGCTACCTCCCCGAAGGGACGATTAGTTTCCCTACTCTTTATTGCGTTGTTGGTTCTCATACTCTTCGTGGGAAATTCCCAGCTTCTGCATTCTGGACTGCAACGTTGTCCTTTTCAGACCCAGTCGTGCCGCCGCTCCGCCTGGCCCGCTCAGCACTCCGCCGGTTTCTCGCAGCACGCGAACCATGCTCTCGCGCCGC
>DATNKA010000648.1:0-4892 GCA_035603655.1 Candidatus Acidiferrales bacterium
GGTGGCTGGATGCTCCCATAACGCAACGTTCGGACATACATCGAGCCACACGGGATAGCCTGGCAGCCATGTCTCCCCGAATGCTACCAGTTCGGCCCCTCGCTTCTTCGCATCTTGAATGATTTGAATCGCCCGGAGCACGCTGGCGTCTTTGTCCAGATAAACCGGAGTGAACTGCGCAATTGCAACCCTGAAATCTCGTGTCTCGGTCCGGTCGCTCTGACTTCCGCTCTTGGCTTTGAGCTTGCGGGATTTTGTCATCTTTCGATTCTCCAGGAAACTAGAGCGGGGCCTTACCCACTTACGTTTTGGCCCTTAAGACACCACTTCCAAAACTTCAGGCAAGGCCTTCTTTATAATTCGAGGCACCGCAGCATCGGCGGACGGGTACCCGACAGGAATCAATAGGTACGGCTTCTCATTCTTGGGTCGGTTCAGAATCGTTCCCAGAAATCCCATGGGGCTGGGCGTGTGAGTTAACGTGGCCAGGCCAGCCATGTGTAAAGCAGCAAGCAGTATACCCGCCGCAATTCCCAGAGACTCCATCACGTAATAATGCTTAGTCTTGATCTCCTGCCCCTCCGCACCTCGACTCAAACCATAATCAAGCCGAAAAATGATAATCAGGTAGGGCGCGATCTCGAGAAACGGCTTGTGCCAGTCTGTGCCTAGTGGCTGCAGTGCCTCAAGCCACTCGCAAGGAGCGCGCCGGTGATAAAACTCTTTTTCTTCGGCTTCTGCCGCTTCCCGGATCTGACGCTTCACCTCTGGATTTGAGACTACGACAAATCGCCAAGGCTGCTGATTGGCGACGGAGGGTGCGGTAGTCGCCGCCTTAATCGCCGTCTCAATTAACTCGAACGGCACGGGTTCGGGGGAGAACGACCTTACGCTGCGCCTGGTGCTCATGACTTGGAAAAAGCCCGAGGCCTGCCGCAATTGTTCCTCTGCAGCAAGTCGCGCAAATCGTAAAGGGTCCATTTGGGGAGCGTGATTCCCCTCTTTTTGTGTTCTCATCACGATGAATACTCTTCACCAATTGTGACGCGTTGCTCGGAATGAAAGAAAGGGTGCGTTACCACATAAACCGCCGAGAGAGCCAACTGGAACTTGGCTGATCGGAGCATCGCAAACATCCAGGAAAAGTCGCTCCGCGTAAGGCCCGGACGTAATGGGCTTCACTTTGCTGCCCTGAATGGACAACCTTGTAAACGCCTGAAAACGTCACGCTCTCCCCTGCTTGAAGTACGTTTGCCATCCGCCACTCCGTCCGGTCTGTCAAAGTGCGCGCACCAGATCAGATTCAACCCCGCCAGTGCCATAATTGCATTCGGCGCGCGCCGGTGGTTCTTACTTATGCTGAATCGGTTCCGGAGAACGCTCTCGATCGAGCGGTATTACTCGCACATCCCAAGAGAGTTCAGATTTCTGGGGTAAATAGCATTTCACGCTGTCGCAGGCCTGATAGAAGAATGTACCCTTCAAAGTGACTGTCTTTGGCTGTGCGATAGAACCGATAAACACACGGTCGGCCGAAACCACCACGTCCTGTTGAACGCGAAATTTGCCTTCATATACCGGCACCGACTCATTGATTACCGGAAGAAACAGCACTCTTGGATCGGGGTAGCGGAGCGGCAGCAACTTGAAATCTGGCGAGGCCTCCATTGTTAGTTGGATCGGCTTGTAGCCATGAATTCCAGGAGCGTAAACGTGGGTTCCTGGAGGGAGGGAGATTTCGGCCGCTACTGTGAAACGGCTGCCGGGACCTACGATCTCGTCGGATTGCAAGAGCGCGAGTTTGATATTAGGTGCCGCCACTTCACGACCGTTGCCTTCTACCAGGTCAGGAAACAATTTGAGGAGCAGGCTGGTTCCGGTTTCGCGGTCGGTGTACGCCGCCTCGAAGAACTTCTCCTTGATAATCCCATTTGGCGTTACGTAAAAGTATCCCGGGTACGCCATATTTTTGGTAAATCCGGGCGCGTTTGCGTTTAATACCCCATAACGCCGAATGATCTCGGACTTCGGATCTGCGATTAACGAATACCCAATGCTGTGCCGTTGAGTAAAATCTTCCAAGATCGCCTCCGAGTCGTAGCTGAGTGCCGCCAGACCGAGGCCCTGCCGCCGGAACTTTTCTCGTGCATTCTGCAACTGGACCAGTTGCTGCTTGCAGAAGGGTCACCAATCCGCCGAACGAAAGAAAACCAGCACCAGACCGTTGCGCCCCATTAGAGACGAAATGGTTTGTTGTTTCCCAAACTGATCTCGCGCCTGAAATGTCGGGGCGGACTTGCCCACCGCAACGCCCGGCATGTCCTGAGCTGCAGCACTGAATCCGATTCCAAGAGAGATGACGCCTACCAGGAGTAATCGCATAGTCCCCAAGACTCTCTCGATTCCGTTCGCCGCTAGAGAAGATCTGCAATCCATGTGCCGCATCAAATCTGGTAGATGCAAAGCGCCACCAAAAGTTACGCGTCAATCTCCTAATCGGTGCGGCCTGACAATGAGACGCCCATGATTTTATCGGACCACGCGCCAAAGGCCTGCAGACTCATCATTCAGGATTTGCAGGCGTCCGAAGTGTTCATCTATCACAGGTTGAGTTGTACCGTTGCAAAGATTTACTCCAGACGTTGAACGATGGGACAATTGATGGAGAACTCAGATGTTGTGAATGGAACTCCGGCCGGAAAGCAGGTGATCAAGCACGAAGGTAAGAACGGTAAACTCACCCTGCAGTTGTCTGCGAAAACTGCTTGTGATCGCTTATCGGTCCCGAGTTCGATGCGGTTTCTACCCAAGTAGGACAGGCAAGAGTACTCCCAGGACCAGAGCGAAAAACCACAAAGGCGGCGCCGGCGTTCCTACCTGACGGATCCGGCGCAGTTCGCGGGCCGCAAATTTCGGATCGAGGACAAGCCAGCGGGTGTATCGGCGCTCCAGCAAAAGAAAGGTCAAGGCAGTCACAGCGCCATAAATCAAGTGGCCTATGAGGGACGGCAAAAGCGCCGAAGCTGCATCGGTGCTCCAGTCGCAGACACCGGTAAGCATAAGAGGCAAAAAGGTCATGGGTCCGAGATACCACCAGATCAGACCAAACAGCCAGCCCCAGCCCAAGCCCAGACCGAGACTTGGAGCCTCATTTCGAAAGAGCAGTCCATAACTCATGCCGATCAAGGCGCTGATGAACAGATGGATCAACAGACCCCCAACAAGGGAAAAGCCGCTGCCCAGTCCTGCAATTTTCGGCAGTATTCCGGTGGCAAGCATCACCGGACTGGAGATCAAACCTCCTACGAGGCCAGCCATCGCTCCCCAGCCAAGCGAATGCAGGATATGAATGCCGGGTCCTTCGGCTTCCCGATTAAGCGGATCGCTCTGAATGAACAGCCGAACCCACACGCGGTCCAAGGTGGCATAGGCGACGCCGAGGATCAACCCATAGAGGATATGCCCAACAAGCGAACCGAAGAGTTCACTGCCGTGTTCCGCCGACCAGTCGAGCGGTACTCTGGCGGCGATGGGTAGAAGAGTTAGCGGCCCGAGAAACCAACAGAAGATCCCGTAGCCGAGCCCCCAGCCCATCGAAGAGCCGTACCGGCGGATGTCACGCTGGAAGAGCATCCCGAAGGTGGCGCCGATGAATAACGCGACGACGAACTGCAGGGTTATATTCGCGGTTCGGGAGTGAAGTTCCCCGACCCCGGCAAGCAGGGGAAAGAAATCGCCCTCGGACATCCAGTGACCGAAAATCAAGCCCCCAAAGGTGCCAGCAAGCCCACCGGCAACGATGGCACGACCTATACGGAACGGTGGCTGCCCCGCCCTTGAGCGAAGTCCGCCCCGAATGCCCAGACCAACGCCCACGGGCATCCCCAGGCAGAGCAAATAGGCTACAAGCTCCGGAAACTGCGCTCGGGCATCGCTCAACATTCCCATGGAACGCTCGTTTCCCTTCAACATAGGCAAAATCCCGGCAGGGACCAGCATCCACAGAAGCAGCGCGGAGGCCACACCCCAGATCAATCCAGCACCGGCGCTGGTTGCGCGCTTGGCGAAGAACAGACCAAAAGCAAACCCAAAAAGACCGCCAAGCAACACGCCATGAGTGAGCGGGATTATCAGGATTGCGCTCCGCAGAGCTCCGCCTCCCGCGCCTACTCCCAGTCCGATCAGAGTCTCAATCCAAACCTGGCCGGCAACCCCGGTTGTGACTTCCGTTCTAATCGAAGACTCTGAGGTTGCCATGATTAAGATCTCCTACCGGGGCACGTCTATCGCAGATCAATGGTCTGGACAATATCTCGGGGAAAGAAAAGCTCCGCGGTCCAATCCATCAGCACACGAATCTTTCGCTCGATACCCGGAAGTTTCGATAAGTAGACGCCGCGCCACATGAGCCAGGCGAGCAAGCCTGAAAAACGCAGGGATTTGGTGCGGACAAAAGGTATGGTCAACTCGGCACAAGCCGTCTGGTGGCCGACAACGCACAGCGCTCCTAGAGAATTGAAGTGGAAAGTTCGGGGTTGGCGCCCTTCCAATTGGGCGTGGATATTCCTAGCCAACACTTCCGCCTGGCGAATTGCAAATTGGGCCGTGGGTGGGCACATTTTACCGGTCTTCCCATTGCTCGCCGATGCACAGTCGCCGAGCGCCCAGAGACCTTTGTGATTCTTCACGGCAAGGGTGCCATCCACGATGACGGCGCCGCGCTTGTCTCTGTCCACGGGTAATGACTTCAGCAAGGGATTCGGCGTCGTGCCGGCGGTCCATACGAGAGTCATTGCGCGAATCTCGCTGTCGCTAAGAATAACCACGCCACGTTGCGCATCTGTAAGACGAGTATGCAGGCGAAAGCGGACGCCACGGGCTTCCATTTTTTG
>DATNKA010000649.1:0-2834 GCA_035603655.1 Candidatus Acidiferrales bacterium
CGGCCTTCCGGTAGGCAAGTCGTCGCCGTTAGCAGCCCTTGTCGCCGAGTACACGGTTTCTCCGATGGCCCTTGCGCAAGTCAAAATCGCAATTCATAAAGAAGCCATTGCCGCCTGGGCGAGCGAGCGGGGGATTCCGAAGGAGGTGGCGTGGGCCACGCGAGAAGCTTGCATTACTGCGTTGGCGGCCAGCGCCTCGACCGCGCATGATAAAGCGTCAGAACCACGATCGGAGTGACCTATGGAAGTGGCGGCTGGTTTAATCAAACTGAATCCTGATTCGAAATCAAAGGTGGATGAATGGCGGGACACGATGAAGAGTCGCATGGAAGAAGCGCTGGCGACTCTCGTTCATGAAGGTACTGACATCGAATCCTGGTTCAGGCTCAAGATCGACGGGCAGGATTACCTGCTGTGGTACATGCGCGCGGAATCCATGAAGAAGGTCTTCGAGGTGTCGCAGACTTTCAAGCACTCGATTGATAAGTACCACTATGAATTGATGGCGAGCATCACCGCGCCGAACGGCAACATTGTTGCGAAGCCTCTTCTTGATTTGAAAGTCTGAACGGAGCAAGCAGACGCCGTGAGCGACAGAGTCTCGGTGCTGGTGGCGGACGTGTACGTGGCTGAGTTCGCGAAGGGCCAAGCTCAGCTTCGTCTGTTGTTCCAGGAAGACGGGAAAATTAGGAGAAGGTCGACGATGTGGATAAATCAGCTTCGATTGCCGGCAACGCGCCCCCGCGTCGCTCAACCGAGTCGTTAGGCCGACATGATGAATCGCGATCCACTCGTAGATTCTCTAGATCCTGAATCGCCAGGATCGAGCGTAGAAGCCGATTCTCCTGAGGGTAGTGAGACAAACCGCGCCGCTCCGCTTGCAACTGAAAACATCGCGCGACGGCGTATGCGGGTTGCCGTCCGGCTGCTCAGCTCACTGCTACTCGGTGCGGCGGCGACTCTTGGTTCCATTCTGATCTTTCGACGAGGCCTGCTGCCGCTGATCGAAGCGGTGTTCCATCCTGAACCCGAATTGCTCAGTGCTTTGAGGCGCACTGGCATCTTTCTGACGGCAGTGGCGGGCTACTGGGCTTTCGTGCACTGGCATGAAAAGCGCGAAGCGACCGAGCTGCATTTCCGGCCGATTCACCTGCTACTTGGCGGCGCGAGTGGCGCTGCAATGGTGGCGGTGCCGATGGCTGTGCTATTCGCTTTGGGCGACTACGAAATGGTGCTGTTCCGCGGCGCCTCGCCGGCGCTGCTCGGCGTAGCAGCCGTTATCGGCATCGCAGCTACCTTGGAAGAACTGGTCTACCGCTGCCTGCTTTTCCGACTCTTGGAACGGGCCTGGGGAACGAAGTTGGCATTGGTGATACAAGCGGTGGTGTTCGCCTTGCAGCACATTGAAAACGTCGAACAGGGTGGCACTAGAGATGTAGTGACAATGTTGGTAGCAGTGACTTTGGTGGGTCTGCTCTGGGCAGGGGTGTTCCTCCTCGCGCGCAACCTTTGGGTGGTGGCTGCCAATCACGCGGCATGGAACTTCACCATTCTGCTCAGTGGCATGCCGCTTTCCGGCATTGAGGACTGGCGCAAGTTGGCGCCACTCGAAAGCCGCCTTACCGGGCCCGACTGGCTGACCGGCGGGATGTTCGGTCCGGAGAGTTCATTGCTGGTGATCGCGTCGACTACGGTCGTGGTAGCACTGCTGCTGCGCGCGGCACGGCGACGTGGTGCCTTCTTCGTGCCGGCGGCCTGAATCCGATGCGATGTTTACGAAGACCTGACAGACCTCCTTGCAGCCTAACAATTCGCTGGAGCGGACGCGTGCGGAAAATTGCCGGTCTGTCTTTTGATCCGGAGCCCTAGGCATCGGCATGACGCTGCACCAGGAAGGCATGCTGCGTCGCCTCCTCCTCGCTGGCATTGCGGGTGATGGGCTTCGACCCTCTGGGATGTCGTGTCCAAGTCGTGTCCACATCGTGTCCGCGGACACAAAACTCGCGGCTCCTCTCGGGGCGGACTATTTGGAATCAATAGGTTGTGGCTCGGTGAGCTTGGCACGAGACTTGTATTTCCAAACCCCATGAATCGAACGTCCCCGCAAACTGATCGTGACGGTCCTGGATCTGAGCGTAATGTACTTCGCGATGGGCGAAATGCGGTGGTACGGCTATGTTGACAATGACCAATCTATCGAAGGTTTTTCGCACCGAGTTCCTGGAGACATTTGCGCTAAGAGATTTCTCTGTCGATGTCAAAGAGGGGGAGTTCGTCGCAATTACCGGGCCCTCCGGTTCAGGCAAGACAACCTTTCTCAACATCGCCGGCATTCTCGAAGAGTTCACCAGCGGTGAATATAAGCTGGATGGCGTCAACGTTCGCCATATGAATGACGATCAGCGGTCACGTCTTCGGAACGAGAAAATCGGGTTCATCTTTCAGGCTTTCAATCTAATTCTTGATCTCAGCGTATTCGCAAACGTGGAGCTGCCGCTGCACTACCGGCGACTAGCGGCAGCCGAGCGAAAGACGCGAGTTACCGATGCTCTGCGGAGGGTGGGTCTCTCAGCCCGTAGCAAGCACTATCCGGGCGAACTCTCAGGCGGCCAGCAGCAACGTGTCGCCATTGCACGCGCCCTCGCAGGCAAACCGCGCATTCTGCTCGCTGACGAGCCTACGGGTAACCTCGACTCTCAGACCGCACGGGGGGTCATGGGACTGATTGAAGATTTGCACCGACAGGGATCCACCATTGTTTTGGTTACGCACGATCCGCAAATCGCCGCGCGTGCGCAGCGGCAGATCCACATCGTAGATGGCCAGATTGTCGC
>DATNKA010000650.1:0-3751 GCA_035603655.1 Candidatus Acidiferrales bacterium
GCAAGTCAGAGGTACGCAACAGTCCGATGGAGGGTGGAGGCTGTCGTCGTTAGCCTGGCCGAACGGTTGGAGCTTACACACGCTCGCTCGTATGCGGCTGCGAGCAGACTGGACACGCCAGGAAGGGCAAAGTGATGGTTATGCGACAGGTTTAATTACGTTCGCTCTGCAACAGACTGGGATGTCGGCTGCAGACCCCATGATGAAGCAGGGCCTACTTTGGCTGAGTAGTAATCAGAACAAAGAGGATGGCTCTTGGCCTTCCTCGTCGATCAATGTACGTCGCAGTGCATCCTCGAACGTCGGGCATTTCATGAGAGATGCCGCCACAGGTTATGCAGTGCTTGCTTTGAGCGACAACAGCGGGGCGCCGAGCCAGGGTTCTGCGGTTGAGAGTCGTTTGGCCACGAAACGCTAACTGCGTTAGCCGAAGCCAGAGCAAGAAATGATTCGCAATCCGGGGAGTTCCTGTATGTAACGCCTCGTTGGATGAACTGAGTGAATATGGAAGGCGTACATGGCAGCATCGTCGGCTCGTCTTTGGCCAGTGCAGCGAGCATTTGCATCGGATCAAAACGCCTGGATTGTTCTAAGGTCTTGCAGCTGACTCGGCTCCCCGGCCGTCCGCAGCCATTTGGGCCGCCCTCCATTCAGGCCTGGAAACTCCATTGGTTTTTCGCGAATTCATGACGACGCCCCCCGCAGTCGAGCTTCTGGTTCCCATTTGGCAGAGGGTCTTGAACAGGTCATCCGTCAACCTTGAAGAGGACTTCTTTGACGTTGGCGGCAATCCTGTATTGGCCCGTGAGCTGTTTACTGATATCTCCCGAACGTGCAGCCAAGAGATCTCGCCGCTCATGATCTGCCAAGCTCCCACGATCCTCGCGCTGGCAGCTCTGCTAGAGCAGCCCACACCACGACAGCTCTCGCCACTCGTACTTTTGAAACCCGGCTCTGAGAAACCACCGGTCTTCATGACGCACGGAATCGGTGGCAGCATGGTGGATTTTTTCCAGTTGGCGCGAAAAATGGAAACGCCGCACCCGATATACGGACTGCAAGCGAAGGGCCTGGACGGGGTGGGCGAAGCGGTGCGAAGCGTCGAGGAGATGGCCGAATTCAATCTGGACGCGATCAGGCAAGTTCAGACGAGGGGTCCGTACTACTTCATCGGGTATTCGCTGGGCGGTCTGGTAATGCTGGAGATGGCCCAACGTTTGCGGAAGAGGGGAGAACAAATCGGGTTGCTGGTTCTGCTCGATTCATATCCACACGCGCGTTTTCTCTCGCGTAGCGAACGCCTCCGTCTCGTGGTACGCCGGGCGAGGCGTCGCGTGTCCGTCATGAAGCAAGGAACCAGTGGGAGGGGGTACCGCGCCGTTCAACTGCGACTTCGCACCTCGCCAGATCCTCATCAACAAGAACGTCCTGGGCCGTCTACGGGCTCATCCTTGGCACAGGCTGCAGAACGGGTGCGGAAGAAAGCCGAGTTGGCACACGCTAATTATCGGCCGCGATTTTACGATGGGGAAATAAAGTTTGTGCGAGCTGCAGTGCTGTCTTTCCTCCCCGATGATCCGGTCGCAATTTGGTCTCGATTAGCAGCTGCGTTTGAAACAGAGACCGCGCCTGGCGATCACGTGGGAATGGTTGCGACGCACTTCGAGAGCCTCGCTTTAGTAATCTCCCGTTATCTTTCTGAATCATTCTCACAAGGCCCATCGGCTGGCCCGGAGGGATCGAAATAACATGGTAATATCAGATTCGATTTCTGCCACTCGCCCTCGACTGTGACTCTGCGGCTCGAACGATGTTTTCACATAACTACCGGCAGGCTTTTCAGGCCACGGAGTCCAAATGTAGATGCCCACTCCGGTCGCGGGCCCGTTAGCTTCATCTTGGGAAAGCGCTGCACCAAATTCAGAAGCGCAATCTGTCCCTCTAACCGTGCAAGTTGAGCTCCAATACAAAAATGCGGACCCGCGCTGAAAGCCAAGTGCTCATTGTTCAGCCTTTTCAGATTTAACTGATTCGGTTCCTTAAATTTCTTAGGATCCCGGTTCGCCGCACCGAGCATGCATAGGATGGACCATTTCTTCGGTATACGCTGGCCGCAAACTTCCATTTCTTCCTTGAGCACACGAGCTGTGAATTGGACGGGGCTCTCAAAGCGCAAAATCTCCTCCACAGCAGTGCGGATCATCTCCGGTTTTTCTCGTAACTCCGCGGTCTCATGCGGATGTTGCAGGAGCGTGTACATTCCGTTGCCGATCAGATTTCGAGTCGTTTCGTGCCCGGCGAAAAGCAGTGCAATACACTGAGCGTATAACTCTTCTTCGGTCAGCACCTCTCCTTCTTCCTCGATGTCGATTAGGAGACTAATCAGGTCGTTCCCTTTATTGCGTTTCCGTTCCGCGACCGTCTTTCGGAAAAAATCGGTTAACTCAATTAAAGCATCTTGAGCCGCGCGTGCCTGTTCCACCGTACGATCTGGAGTGCCTCGAAACACCGCGATGGCACGCGACCAATTGACAAATGTGTCGTGCATTTCCTGCGGCACTCCGAGCATTTCTGAAATGATGCGCACCGGCATTGGGTTTGCGAACTCACGCAGAAGTTCGACTTCGGAGCCAGGCTGTAGCTGCTTTAGCATTCGATCGACGATGGCCTCGACTTGCGGACGCAAGCCTTCGATTGCCGCGGACGAGAATCCCCTATTAAGAAGCTTGCGCAGCCGCGTGTGTTCCGGGGCGTCCATGAAAATCAGCCACAAGGCCAGCATGCGTGCGAGTTCAGTGAACTCGGCTTGGCGGCTAAGCGGCAAAGGTAACAACATCTGCTGCGCGCGTTTTGCGGACAATCTGGGGTCCTTTGCAATCGAGGCGCACTCGGCATGGCTGACGATCGACCATACCGCCCATTTGCTGCCAACATCCAGGTAATGCAACGGACCCTCTTCGTGCAGGCGGGCGTACGTGGGATAAGGATCCTGGAGAATTTCGTCACTGAAAACAACTTTTTTGCCTGAAGCAATAACCATGGACAACCTTCACCTATGGGCAAGATCAAGAATTTAGGCCACGCAGAAACCGGTACCTTACGGCCCGTTGAGCTTAACACAGACCTATTCGGGTAAATTTTGCAGTCATGATGTAACCATCTTGGATTCAGCGTGATAGCCAACCTAGCGGATAAACCACATGAAGGGCAAACCGCGCGAAAAGCGGCCTTCGCAATCTCGCGGGTTGTGACAATTGGGTAATACTGGATGCACCGTTTTGTGTGAAGTCATCGACTTGTGCCCCACCAAGAGTTTCGGAGTGTGTAATCCGTTATGGGTGGTGATCGGTACCCGCTATTCCAAGCTCCCAGGACGCGCTTTTCAGGAACCGACCGGCAGACGCTGCCAAATCAATTCCACGGTTTGTATTTTTCCGCTCACCCGCGTCGGTGGTGTAACCAACGTGATCTGATCACCGTGAAATTTGATATTGCGGACCAAGTCCCTGTCTACGTAGTTTTGAATCGATGAGATTTCGACGTGATGGGTTACCTTGTCACCGCTGAACGTGTACCGTCCGGCATAGGCAAGAAATGTCTTAAAGGCTTCAGCCTGTTCTTCCAGAGTCCCACCGCCGATAGACAGGGACTTCCGCCCAGCGTTGCTGATCAGAGCGGTGACTCTTCCATCCGCAGTATAAGTGAGAAAACCCACTGGGCTAGGACCATAGGGAGTTTCGCTTCGCTCCCC
>DATNKA010000651.1:0-3065 GCA_035603655.1 Candidatus Acidiferrales bacterium
CCGTAGTTCTGAAGGACTGGAGTGAAGCATGAGAAAGTTGTCGGAATAATCAAGTTCGCAGCCGGATGATCGCCTACCTCACACAACCCGCAATGATTGCACCACCAAACCTTAAGTTTCAGGAGACATCGATGAGACAGAATCCTGAGCGCGGCTTATGGGGCGGCAAAGGGATAGTGCCCAGCGCCCAGCCGAACAACAAATTGGCCCGTGCGACGATTTTTACTTTACTCGCTAGTTTATGTTTCCTCCCGGTGCATAGTTGGGGTCAAGTGGACTTGCCGTCAAACAGTGCAGTAGCCCCCGTTTCAACGAACCCGACGCACCAGAACAATAGTCATGCGCAAAACACTGCGGAAGGTAGTAGCGAACCAATCCCGCTTGGCGTAGCGCCACCAGTTGGTCAACGCTGGCACGTTCAGGTCAACGATAAGTTCGACGAGGACGATTCAATCGATCAGACGCTCTGGAACGGCGGCACAGGCGGTGGTATGCCGCCAGGTTTTTGCAGTACACGCGCCACGAGCTGCGGTTATACAGGCGACGACTGTAAGAGTTATTTTGGCACTTACCCGAAGCCGCCGTTTGCGACCATCGACCGCGGCGTGGGGCTGGCCATTCAGGCGACGCACGCCGCGCCGGGTGACCTTAAGTACGAGGACAATGAGATGGCCGACATCCAGAGTTACGGAAAGATAACTATCCACCCAGGCTCTTTCGTCGAGTGGCAAGCGAAGATGCCGACAGACCGAAAAGGCGAGGGAGATGGCTGGCACGTTGACCTTTGGTGCTCAACCCTCGTCCGAAATCGCTGCGACAATTCATCGGAGGTGGATATAGCCGAGAAGATCCTGAGCGTGGGAAACAGTTCAAAAGCGTCCTACATCGTTCACGACCAACCGATTGGAGTGCATACGGTCATCGAGGCTCGCTATAGTGCGCCGGGAAGTCCTGACCTGTCGGCAGACTTTCATACCTATGGGCTGGCCTGGCGCGACGACCACAACGGCAAGCAAGGATCATTAGAGGCGTACATCGATGGGAAGCCGATCGTCGACCATCCTGTGCCGATTAATGACCCGTCATGGGGCAGCGGGGCGTACTGCTACGCCGGATGGATGCAGCAGGAGCTGGAAGTTTGGGGTGACGGCGCGAGTATCGACCTGCGCACCTCCCAGGAGGACCCGCTCTACATTAAACGCTTCACGGTTTGGAAGTCGTACTGACCATTGGACCGTTGATTTCTGTTAGAAACGACGTCGCCATCATATGGGCGCTTCTGTCACTTGATATAGAGGGTTGCGGTGGGTTGTGTAGCTACCTTCAGGTCATTCGGATCGTCAGGATGTTGGCTTCCGGTTGCGGAGGCGCGTTCGCAGCTACCCATCCGCGATAGACACTGCCGCCTATTAGAACTACTCCTAAATACCGCCAGATCGCGCGCGAAGACCGCCTTACAATAGCACCCACTTGCGTACCCTGCAACACAGAGTAAGGACACTGCATTTATGAAGGTAAAACTTGCTAGGAAATTGCTACTTAGTGTGATGTTATTGCTGGGATTATGGCGGGCCCACGCCGCGGACCGGCCACTGCTTGGCGCAGAAATTTGGATCGAGCCCGGGCAAACCCCTTTCCAGATTGACACATGGTTTCGTGAGTTGGCAGATTCGCACATGCCGGTGGCGCGGCTTTTTTTAATGTGGCCCTATCTCGAATCGACTCCTAATGAATGGAATTTCACTCTTTACGACGCGGCATTCCGGGCCGCCGAGAAATACCACGTCCACATTGTGGCGACGCTCACCCCTAGCGGGTTGCCGCCATTCCTCGGCGGCGATGGCAGCCAAGGTGGAGGTGTTCTTCCAACAATAAAAGATCAGCAATTCGCGGCGGCTTATATCGCCAAAGTGGTGGAGCATTACCGCTCCAGTTCTGCACTCGACACTTGGCTGCTGGTGAACGAACCAGGCCAGGGGCCGGTCGCGAATCCAGCGGCGATTCCCGCTTTCAAGAAGTGGCTTGCCAAGCAGTATTCGTCTGTCGATCAAATGAACGCGGCCTGGGGTACTGCATACAAGGAGTTTGATGCGGCACAGCCTCCTGCTTCACGTCAATTGTTTAATCGGAACCAAGAGCTGGATTGGCGGGCCTTTTGGGAGGATTATCAGACCGCGCAACTGCGCTGGCTTGCTGACGAGGTCCGCAAAAGTGATAGCAACCATCCAGTGCACCTTAATCCGGCTGGCCTGCTTGGCAATCTTGCTGACGTCTCTGACGATCTTCCTGCGTGGCGGACTTTTCTCGATACGCTAGGTTGCTCGATTCACCCCGCCTGGCACTTTGGGCTACTGAATCGCGACCAGTACGCTCTCGGCGTTTCTTACCTCAATGATCTTGTACGCGGCAGCATTGAGCCGAAGCCCTACTGGGTCACGGAGTTGCAGGGTGGCAACAACATCTATAGCGGTCACAAGCCTATGAATCCGACGCCGCAGGACATCGCGCAATGGGTCTGGACGAGCATCGGTTCGGGGGCCGACCGAATCATCTTCTGGCTGCTCAACAGCAGGGCCAAAGGGCTGGAAGCGGGCGAATGGTCGTTGCTGGATTTTCAGGGGCTCCCGAGTGAACGGCTGAGAACAGCGGCGGCCATCGCCAACGTCGTGAACCAGCACGAAAGCTTTTTCTCCCTGGCACGGCCGTACCATTCTCCGATCACGATCCTACTCAGCTTGGACACAATGAACTTTGAAGAGGTATTCGAAGCTGACGACGACCCGGCACGCAGCCGCAATGCTCACATTCTGTCAGCGCTCGGATTCTATGAGGCGCTTTCGCGTCTAGGGCCGCCACCGGACATCAAATATTTCAACGACTACGATTGGGACAAAAAAACAAAGCAGCCGCGAGTAGCGATTCTGCCCGATGCGCGCGTGCTGACGGAAACGCAAATCCAATCGTTGCACTCCTTCGTTGAGCACGGCAATACGCTTCTGATCACAGGGCTCACCGGCTTTTACGGGCCTCATGCTACGGCGTGGTCGCTCCTGGGTTTTCCGCTC
>DATNKA010000652.1:0-3549 GCA_035603655.1 Candidatus Acidiferrales bacterium
CTGGAAAGGTAAGGTCAAGCGGGGAAAGGAATGAGAGCGTGGCGGGATCCATTGGGGAGGAAGTATGTTCTCGTTCCACTGCCTCCTCCCAGGGCTGATAGACACGGCCACCCACTGCGAGGCGATCTACAAAATCAAACTCCGGTTCCACACCTTCGCGCTCCTCTCGTCCCAGCGCACGAAGCTTACCAACCGAGCGGCGAACGATTTGCAGAAAACGTATCTTTGCGACGAACCGCGTAGACACGGTCGCCCTGATCAGGCACTCCGTCTGCATCATCCACGCCTCTGATCCTTGCTGCAGTTCACAGTAGGACCGGGGGCAAAGCACACCAAAGTTCCAACGCTGCTGATTCTTAACAGATGAGGGGCGGTATGGGTACAGCATGTACCCCTCGTAGAGCACTGCCTCCGCGATCTTTTCCACCCGATCGAAATTCACGATCTCACCACCTCTTCCAGAGGAAGCACTTCTTCCAGCGTCTGCTCCCAGGTAGGAATGCCGTGTTGCATCTTATAGCGATAAAGACGATCAAACACATCTCGGCGCAGATTGAGCCAGACACTATTGGGATAGTAGGAATCCATCATCTCGCGCCACAGCTTCACCGGAAGTTTGAATTTCGCCTCCTGTTCCCACGAGATAGGTGCGACTTGCAGGCCACTGTCTGGTGGCGCGTAGAAGACCGTGCCGCTAAACAGAATGTTGAGAGGAATGTCCCCGTCCGTGAGGCCTTCGAAATATTTGGTCGTGGCAACATTGAAGTCGAGGGTACAGGGCACTTGAAGATCGGCAATCGTGCTTGTGCCCGGAAAGCCGGGAACAACCATGTTGAGATTGGTCCAAAGCAGGCTGCGCAAGGTCTGACTCCATCTATCGGGGGTGCCAAAAAGGTCGAGCATGCCCTCCTGCTCTTCTGCTGTGTAGCGCCGGCGGGTAACCTCAATTTGAATCTGACACCGCAGTGCGATGGTATGGATGGTCTCATCGGCCGCAGCATTGCTGATGTGCATCTTCAAGGACAGTGTGGGTGCGGCCGCGAAGGGGACTACGCTCGCTCCTTCGATCTGAAAGCTCAGGTTAGGCATTGGCCTCTCCGTTAATGACATCGGCCTTCGACCGCAGCTCCGAGAAGAATCGCCCTATCTCCGTCCAGACCTCGCTTCCTCCAGAGAGGCCTTTCCAGTTGGTACGGATCAGGCCTACAAGCTTGTAGCACTCGTCGATAGGCGCGATATAGTATTCGGCGGCTGTGAGCCCATGGGCATGGCCCACCCGGTTGACCAACAAAGCCTCGACATCGGGGAGGAGACGGCTCAACGCTCTATTGCTCGCTGCAATTTCATTCCACGCTTCAAGGGGCAGCAGTGACTCGACCGCTCCAGCGGGACTGGGATAGAGCGCAATCACTCTGCCCTCGTTGCTCGAGCCAAAGAAGAACGCCATATTGATCGGAATGAGCAGGCTCTCCCATTGCCCGTCCGTCATCTCGAAGTCGGGCAGATATTGGGCGCGCCTGGAGACACGCTTGTACTTCGTCCGCTCCATGCCATCGAAGAGCATCGCACATGCATCGCAGGCACATAGGATCTGCCGAGATGTTAGTTCGACCAAATGAGGATGCTCCTGTGCCAGCCCGGCACTGCACAGCTCGCACTGCTCCATCGGACGGGACGGTGAGCGCCGCACGCTAGTGAATCGGCGCAACGTTCCTAAGGCCTGCTCAAAGGCCGGTAGGCTCTCTTCACGCATAGAGAACCCTCTCCGCGATAATGAAGGACGATTTCAATCGCCACCTTCCCTTTCCAACACCCGTACGCTCGAATCAGCCCCAACGAATTGATGCCCCAGCAAGCTCTCCAGCGTGACAAAGCCCGCCGGCGTTGGTTCCTCTAGGCCTAGAATCTCGAGCGATGTCACGTCCGGCGCGAACTCAAACATGCCATCTTCGACGATCGATCGCAGATCTTTGGTGGAAGATCCGCAGCTATGCCCTGAAGTTGCAAGCCGCACTTGCACAGCTCCTTCCTGTACGTTCTCAAGCTCGATTGTGCAGGCAAGTTTACGCAATCGAGGCCGCATTCGGTCTAAAGCACTCTGTATGCGGGCTTCGAGGCCATCCGGATGAAGAGAGTAAAGAAGCAGCAGGTTGCCAACAATTGAATCCTGACCCAATCTATCGATGATCTTTTGGCCAGAATCTCCAGAATCGAAGACTATCTCCATCACACGCTCGAGCCCCCTCCCATGAACATCCATTAAGAGCTGCACCAAGTCCCTGGCTGCAGTCTTTGTGGCGCCATCGGGCAACTCGTCAAATTGGGCGATTAACTTGCCGAGTTGCCGGACCTGTTCCTGGAATTCGCCGTCGTTAGCCACACGTCCCCTTCTGATCGTTGATCCGTCCCGAACCTAAATTACTGCTGGATGCCGAACATCGGCGAATGGCTTGTCTCCAGCACCTTTCCATTCCCGAGGTACATGTGTACGCCGCAAGGCAAACAAGGATCGAAGCTGCGCACAGCACGCATGATGTCGATTCCCTTGAATTTGTCCGGGCCGTTCTCCTCGAAGATCGGCGTATTTTGCACTGCATCTTCATACGGTCCCGGAGTTCCATACATATCGCGTGGGTTGGCATTCCAGGGAGTAGGCGGATATGGGTGATAGTTGGCGATCTTGTGATTGCGGATCACGACATGATGTGACAGAACTCCGCGCACCGCTTCGTGGAAGCCGCAGCCAATGGCTTCCTCCGGCACCTTGAAATCATTCCAGGTCTTTGTGCGACCGGCGTGCAGCTCCGCCAGCGCCTGCTCGGCAAAATGAAGCGCGCACGCGGCTGCATAAGCCTGGAAATAAGTGCGCGCCCGATCCCGCTCGATCGCGTTGCTCCACTTTGGAATCTTCCACTCAAGCTCTACCTCTGGTTTCGACATGGTCTTGGGCAGATAAATCTTGACGCTCTGTCCGGTCGCCTTGACATAGCCGATGTCAACAAGACCTGCCAGCGCCGTCGCCCAGAAACGCGCGATTGGGCCGCCACCGGTATCAAGTGCCAGATAGTCTTTCGTCCGCTTGTCATACCAACGTGGGGACATAACCCAGGTGTACTTATCTTTGAAGTCACGTTTTTGTGGCTTGGGGAAAGTGCTCTGATTCCAGGGATGGCGCTGATCGACAGGATTGCCCAGAGGATCTTTTCTGACAAAGGTCTCGGAGTTCTGCCAGTCGTCATAATACGAGCTACCGAGCAGAATCCGGATGTTCAGGTTGATATCCACAAGGTCCGTTGTCACCAGCTTGCCGTCGACAACTACGCCGGGTGTAACAAACATTCCGCGGCCCCAGTCCGTCATCTTCTCGTAGGTGTAATCACAGACGTCAGGGTTATTGAACGATCCCCAACATCCCAGAAGTATCCGCCTGCGCCCCACTTCTTCATATCCAGGTAGAGCCTCGTAGAAGAAATCGAACAGATCATCATGGAGAGGAACGACCTTCTTCATGAACTCCACATACTTCATCAGACGGACGATGTAGTCCGT
>DATNKA010000653.1:0-4910 GCA_035603655.1 Candidatus Acidiferrales bacterium
TTACGGACTCCAGCGCCGCCGCCGCCGCCAAGTGCGAGACGGTCAATCGTCGCCGGAAACACCGCGCCGCCCTCGCCGCCGTTGCTCAGATTCGAGCTCCACGAATCTCCACCAAATCCCCCCGAGCCGCCGTTGCCGCCACCACCGCCACCGGCGTTCTGAGTGTTGTTCGTGGGACTACCGTCAGTACCACCACCACCGGCATTTCCCGGAGCACCTCGCGCCATGCTCCCATCAGTGCCTGTCGTTCCGCTCGGATAACCGCTGCCGCCCGCCAGAACACTTATACCCGACTGCACCCACGCCGGGGTGCCCGCCACGCCCTCTCCTTTGGCTGCATCTACGCCAGTCCTGGCGGCACCGGTGTAGGTCGCCGGCGCTGCAACCCTGAAGTCGGTATTTGCGCCACCGACTCCGCCGCTGAACTGCATGCCAGCGCCACCGCGGAACCCAAGCCCGTTAACCGAAACCGTGGCCCCGCCTAGATTGAGCGCCTGCGCGATATCCAGCGCCAGTACTCCGCCGCTCGATCCGTTCCAGGCGGCCGCGGTCGGAGGCGTTGTCGAACTGAGCGTTGCATTCAGATATTGCGGCACCAGCACTACCTGATAGGTGCTTTCTCCCTTTGTACCCGAGGCGTTGGCAGCGGTATATCCAAACACCAAGCCGCCGCCGATTCCGGCTCCAGTGACCGGCACCGAGCCAGCACTCACCGCCCCGGTCGCCTTCACGAACTCATAGTTACCGGAATTGTTGATCGCCGTAAATCCAGAACCAGTGCTTCCGTTCCCGTAGGCCACTGAATTCGCCGTGTTGATGCTTGCATCCTGCATCTGAATCACCAGCAGCAGGCTGCCGTTGGCAATCGTCCCACCGGCGCCCGTCGCAGTGCCCACCGGAATCGCCTTTGCTCCCGCCGCCACACTCGCGGTCCCCGGGTAATAGGTGTTCAGCACGCCCGCGAGCGTTCCACCCGAACTCAGGGTCACCGCCGTGCAGACAATGTTTACCACCGGAGCAAGCGCGATGTAGGTGTTGTTGCCGGAGTTGGGATCGGGGGGCGTGCCCGAATCGGTTACGGTCGCCGTATTCGGATAAAATCCCGCCGCGGATGCGTTCACGGTGACGGTAATCGTGGCGGTGGCACCGCTCGCAAATGAAGCGGGCAGGGTGCAATTGATGGTCGTCGTGGTCGTGCAGGTCGTCCCCGCGCTCGGCGTCACCGAGATCAGGGATAGATTCGTCGCGGCCCAGGTGTCGGTCAGCGTGACGTTGTTGGCCGCCGACAATCCGTTGTTAAAAATCGTGATGTTAAAAACCGAATTCTGCCCTAGAGCGACTGCGCTCACGCTGGTCGTGACTCCAATATCCGCCGTCGTTGGATTGATCGACACTGCACCCAGCGACCAGTTCGACGTGCCGCTGAACGTCTCTGAAATCGGCACGCTCGGCGCGCCCGTGCGGGTGCTGGCCGTCCCGTTCACTCCCGGATTCGTGTTGTTTCCCTGCTGCACATTCCATGCCTGGACCTGCGGAGCGCTTACCGTAACCGTCTGAGTTCCGTCCGTAGCCAGCGTGTCAAGAATCATGCCGTTGACGACGCTGGGGGCGTCGAGTTGCGTATTGGCGCCAGCGGCTCCGTCCGCAGACACAAATGAGCCCAGAGGCACAGTTTGATCGACGCCAGTAAAGGTGGTTGCGCCCGCGACGACGCCGACATTCACCGCGGCCGGGACGTTAATCGTCACGACGACTGCGTTCGCACCACTCGCCGGCGCCAGTAGATACCACATCTCAACCCGGCGGGTTTTGCCGGCATCGTTGTGTGCTCCCGCAAAGGTCAGCGCCGCTCCGTTGTAGCTCACAGCCGTCAATGCGGTAGTGGGGGCATTCGTGATATTCACGGAAACGCCCACGATCAATAAGCGATTTGTCCCCGTGGCAGTAGTGGTGTGGGAAAAAGACAGCGTCGGGCTACCGGTCCCCGCGAGGGTAGCGGAGCCGGAGCTCGAACTATCCACCGCCACCTGGGCGGTCGACGACAGAACCGAAACCAGGGCAAACAACAGCGCCATCAGACTCGCAGACGCGTTGGTCCGCGCTTGATTCCGCGCCCGATTCCACATTTGAAGAAGCGGCGTCGACGCTCGGTCCAGCAGTCTTTTCGCGATCCTTTGCCCTCGTGCCGCGCCACACAAGAACCGGCCGCGGACTCCTTTTAAACTGACGCGCACAGCGCTGCGTCCGATCCGAACGTCCTTGGCTTCGGCAACGCCCAGGATCTGTTCCCCACACACCGCCGGATCGTCCTGCTGGGCGCAATCTCCGCGCGTGATAAAGACATCCCGCGCGACGTCAGCGACCACGAGGCGGTGGAGGCGCAATCCTATCTCGCCCTTCAGCAACACAATGTCGCCCGCCCGCAAATCCGCGAGCGCGGCCGCCTTCACATACACAATCTCAGCATCGCGAATCGCCGGCGACATGCTCGCGCCCCGCGCCTGAAAGCGAATCGCATTCCCGTTTGTCAGCAACTCCGTACTAAAGGCATCGAACAGCCCAGAATGAGGACGATCTTCGGTAGAGTTCGGAACGATCCTTGCGACCCTCTCTCGCCTGTCATTCTGCGCGAAGGGAACAACTCCATGTGCACTGGCACCGCAACCGGCAGCAAAAGGAGTTCCGGCCGCGGCGGTTTTCCCGCCGTCGCACCCGTCACATTCGATGAGTGATCCGTCAGTCACGGAAGTTAACGATCCTCTCCACTGCGCCCGCGTTGGGCTCGAAGGCGTAGCGGTAACATGGAACGTTATCCACCACTTCCTGCAGAAACGTCAGCGCCGACTCGACATACTCGTGCCGGTGAAACGGCACAAAACTCCGCGCAAACAATTCGGCGACAGCTTGACTGGGAGAAAGCTGAGTCAGCACGTTCCCATACCCATGTTGAAGAATGAAAATCCGCGCCAGCGGCGCGCTCGCCGGCGACGCGTAAGCAGCTTCTCCATGCCAGGGTGTCCCATAAATCCGCATCTTCTTTCTTCCGATGTCATCCTGGGCGCAGCCACTGTTCCGCGAAGCGGAGCGGTTGTGAAGTCGCAGAACCCCGTGCTCGCCGGCATCGCCCGCACCCTCGAAAGCACTCCCCACCGGTGCCGGCGCGAGCAAGTCCTGGCCCCGACCCTCATCCCGCCGCACAATAATCCGATCGTCGCTCAAGACTTCAACATCCTCCCGGGCCGTCCACAGCCGCGTAGTTGTGCTCTTTCCTGCCCCCGAATGGCCAACAAACAGGTTCCCAGTCCCATCGGGCCGTACGATCCCGCAACTATGCAGCTCAATCGCCTTCTCCTGCGTGAGCCGGTGCATAATCAGCAGCTCATCCAGCGGATAATCCAGTGGCGCCGCAGCAGGAGTTACACGCGCCAAGGATTCATTACTCATCAGTAGAATGGCGCTTCGGAATTCCGGGTCGACCAGCAGCCGCTTGTAGGGCTTATCTCCCATCGCGGGAGTACTGAAGTCGAACCGATACCGGTTGTCGTCTTGGTACAGGCGCCAGACCGATCCCGAATCGAAAAGCTCCTGCCCCGCCCCCCGGGACAACCGCGGAGTACGCTTGATTAGAATGTTAATGTCGAAAGCAGCCGTTGCGACGCGAAACGGCTCCAGAGAGGAAACCAAAGTAACGTCGTTACCGCACTCGCCTGAAACCTGTACCGACACTCCGCCGACTCGAAATTGGACGCGATGAAAGGGCTCCGTCTCTTCGACCGGACCCGACCCCGCCCGCGCAAGATCGCTTCTCATCCAACCCTGATCCTCTATGATCCGATTGACAAACAGAAAAGCGCGGCACACGTAGGCGGGTTGGGCCCCCCACCGCCGCCAGAGATCTTGCAATGGCCCAGCACCGCTTCTTCCGGACGCAGGCTGATCGTGACAAGCTGCGGCGATTCGTAGGGTCTCTTACCTTCGGTTTGACTCAACTCATGATCCATCCCGCCTCCACTCGCCCCTTGTCCACTCAATGACTGCCGCAACTTCCACATCCGCCCGCCGCCGCAGAAGAATTGTTGAGAATCGGCAAAATGTGTTGCGGACCTACCCAGTGCTCCACGTCCACTTCTTTGTTCGCGATTCGCCGGGCCGACTCGTGCACCTCATCGTGATGGGTGCCCCCCGCGCAGAATTCGCACTCTCCATGCGCTGGCACCTCAGCTCCAATGACCGCAGCTCTGAGATGCGCCACGTGACACAGAAAATCAACCGGACTCTCCCGATCCCCATTCTCCAGTTCACCATTCGCTGGGCACATGCCGCACAGGGATTGAATGCGACACTCTATACACTTGGTGACGCGCGTCCGTTTGCGGTTTCGCAGGTTCAGCAGGGACTCCTCCCAAACTCTCGTCAGGCCGGACTCTTGAACCCTGAAGGTATCTTGCTGGGAAATCACGCATATGCCCATTTCCCCGTAGGCGTTGATCGCGAACGAATTCATCCCGCCGCCGCAGAAATACACAGTATTTCCATGGGACAGGTTGGGTGGATTTTCCATGTCGTGCTTCGCCAGCCTGCGATACTCGCTGACTCCTTTCGGAGCGCTCATATCAAGGGTCACCACTTCTTCTGGGGTAAGCCGCACCGCCAGCGGACTCTGTGAGCAATCAATTCTTGGATTGATTTGTCCGTCCATCTTGAACTCAACCCCCAATTCTTCTTCCGCAAACCGGCGCATGGCAGTGACTTCGTGCTTATTAATGCTGGTCGCCACGGTTTTCAGCTTGAGCGGCAAGCCCCGCTCGCGAAGCAGGGTGATTCCGCGCAGGCAGCGGTCGTAGGAGCCGGGGATTTGGGTTAGGGCCTCGTAGGTTTCGCGGGTGCGGCCGTAGAGCGTGATCTCGATG
>DATNKA010000654.1:0-27217 GCA_035603655.1 Candidatus Acidiferrales bacterium
AAGCCGCTGTCCAGCTTAAATCAGCATTTGTCGGATCGCCCGTAATTCCGGAAGTAGAGATGACCTGGGCCGCCGCCAATGCCGCGGCGTCCGCGGCGCGCTGGGCCTCCGCCTTCGCCTCGTAGAGTGTACCGATGTCGATGGCGAGCGCCGCCATGGAAACAATAGCCACCATGGTGATTGCTACGAATGCCATGGTGAACCCGCGCTGCCTCAAGTCGGATTCGACGTTTCTTAGCGCGCGGCGGATCAGCGGTGGCAGCATGGAAACTCCTCAGTTCTGGTTGAATGCTAGGGCAGCAGTGTTAATGGTGCTGGGACCAAGAAACCTTGTTCCCACCAGACCACCGACGCTGTTGAACTGCCATTTATACGCGTAGCTAATGGTGACGTAGGTGCCGATCAGGTAAATGCCGTTGATCGGCGTCGAGTATCCCCGGTTGATCGTAAGCGTGATCCCGCTTCCCGGACAACCGGAACCGGTGGAGGTATAAGTCCAGGTAAGCGCCGTCTGTGTCGGCGTGGGCGGAGTTCCTCCTTCCGAGAGGCCGCAATCGTTGATCTTCTCCGAGAGCAAATAGTTATCTGCGACCTGGTAGGCGTCGCTCACAGCAACCGGCACGCTCGCATACATGTCGCTCGCCGGATCGGCTGCAGCCACGCGCGCGCCTTCGCGGGCCGCGTTGGTTAGTTTCTGCTTCAACGTGAGAGCTCCGCTGAAGTCAAAAATTCCCACGACGAATAGCACCAGCACCGGGAGAGAAAGCGCGAGCTCCACAACCTGCGAGGCACAATCGTTGGCCCACCCGCGACTAGACGACGGCAGCCGAACCCCAGCAATCATCATTGCGCCTCAGTCCTCATCTGCGCCTGCCCCGGAACCAGCACATTCCCTATGTCCAACGTGGTGAGGGGAATGCTGAAATGGTAGGGATATTGATAACGGGCACTCACCGATACGCCGCAGGTGCCCGCTCCTCCCTGGCTTGGGTACGATAGCTGCACGTTTTTCTGGACACAAACGTCGGTGACGGCGCCGTCGCATGTGACCGGCGTGCCCGTGCAGGATGAGCTTGGGTTATTGACCACGCAAGTGCAAAGCGTAGGCGGAGTCCACTTGGGAGACCTCCCTCCCCAGGGAACGAGGTTGCTCTTGCTCAAATGCGCGGCCGCCAGCGCGTTATAAACGGCAGTTTGGGCGCTCGCAGCGGGGCTCGGCGTTGCCCCACAGGTTGTGCAAACTGGGGCCACGGCTGCTTCCGCGCCGGCTCGCGTTCCCTGAGCGAGGGTGCCGTAACTTAGGAATACCAGGCCAAACCAGATAATGCCGATCACGAACATAAACACCAAAGGCAGCACGAAGGCGCCTTCCACAATCTCCGTGCCGCGGGTGTCTTCCGCGACGCGCCGTAATATCTGCCATCGCGATTTCAGCGTGGTCATAGTCATAATCTGCCCCACAGCTTACCGACCGCGTACCCCAAAGTGGTTACAGCCAATGCTACGCCATAAGGAATCTTCAGCGACTGCGGATTATCTAGCGAAACCTCGGCTGCCGGCATACGAAAAGTTAACAGCGCTCCCAGCAGCCGTCCAATATTACCTAATGTTTCTTTCAGTCTGCGTTTGTAGATCACCAAGCCGAGGGCCATGATGCCAGCCACAAAAACCGAGACCACCAGCAGGTCGATTAGCACGCTCGGCCCAACGAATGCTCCCAAAGCTCCCGCCAACTTCCAATCGCCTGCGCCCAGGCTGCGCACGAAAACAAAAGGCAGTAGCAGGAGCAATCCCAGCCCGGCACCGAGCAGGGAAGTCTTCAAACCGCCTAATCCACTGGCGATTGCATTGGCTGCGATTCCAACCAGCAGCCCCGGAACCGTCAGCCAGTTTGGAATACGACGGCTACGCCAATCCATCAAGCCAGCCGTGATTGCGAAAGCTGCCGCTAATCCCAACACAAGGAGATTCAAACGCGCTCCGCTTTGCGCGGGGATGAGCAGGCCCAAATCGCGACCTGCTGAAGTTGCTGAATTCGCTTCATTCTTCGACAATGCCGGAGCTGCGGGGAAGGGAAACTCGCTCCTCGGCACTCAAGCCGACTTTAGGCATTGCTGACGCGGATTTTCACACAGCCCGATGGTGAAGTCAATGAAAGTACGACCGGCGTTCCACCGGCATCGGAAGCAGGCATTTCGGCCACAGTCGGAAGCCGGCGGGGCTACGATGTCGAGGTCACCCCTTGATCGATCTACCGGCCAAAGGCTCCAGCGCTGTTGTGCTCAGCCACGATACGTTTGGCATTGTCGGCCAGCGCCTTGGCTTGCGGCAAAAGCTCCAGACCTTTCACTACTTCTGGATCCGATTCCGCCCGCACTTTCAAGCCTTCATCCTGACCGAAAGCGTCCACAAAGATTTCGGCCTTGATGTTGGATTTGATCCAGTCGGTATTATCCACGAGATCGGCCTGCGTGTAGGCGATGTTCGCTTCGTCAAGCGATTTGCGGAACTCCTGCATCACCGCATCATCCACATCGAAGCTTCTCGTCGGATGATGATTCACAACGTAACGCTTCGCATAGTTGAAGAACGCGTAGTGCTGCAACAACGTATCCTCAAAGTGATTGCCCTTCACGGGAGGAATCACCACATCAGGCGTAATGCCGCCTCCGCCGTAAACCGTTCGGCCGCTGTCTGTGAGTTTCACTTCGCGACTGGCGTTGCTGCCCGACTCGGCATCACGATTGTAGTAATAGTCGTAGAGAGAAATGTTGCTGTAGTCGCGCTGAATAAGCCGGCCGCTGGGCGTGTAGTAGTGCGCCGTAGTCAAGGCCAGGCCAGTGTTTTCCGAGAGTGGATAAACCGTCTGAACCAACCCCTTGCCGAATGTAACCTCGCCGGCAATCAAGCCGCGGTCGTGATCCTGGATAGCTCCGGAAACAATCTCTGCCGCCGAAGCGGTCAAGCGATTTACCAACACGACGAGAGGATAATCTTTTCCGCCATTGCCATGCTGCGCCACGTAACGTTTCTCGGCGGACGCGCGGCCGTGGTGGGAAACGATCACTTGGCCCTTTTTCAGGAACTTGTCAGCTACGCCGACGCCTTCGCTAAGCAGGCCGCCTGGATTTCCCCGCAGATCAAGAATGAGTCCCTTAAGATCGCCGAACTCATCCAGAGCCTTCGAAACTTCTTCTTCCGTCGTCTCGTTGAAGCCGGTCACATGCAGGTAGCCAATGCCAGGCCGGATCAGGAAATGCACGTCTACGCTGTAGCGCGGAATCTCGTCGCGCACCAGCGTAAACTCCATTGGCTTTTCCACACCTTCGCGCGAGATGCTGATGTGAACCGTCGTGCCCTTCGGCCCCTTAAGCAAATCGGCGACGTCGCCGGTGCTCATATTTTCCGTGGACTTGCCATCGACCGCGATGATCACATCGCCGGGATGAATGCCAGCTTTATAGGCAGGTGTGCCGGTGAAGGGGAAGATCACAATCACTTTGTTGTTGCGCGGTCCCACCGTCATACCCACGCCGTAATACTTGCCGCGCTGGTCCTCGCGCATCAGGGCGTACGACTTGGGATCGAAGAAATTCGAGTGCGGATCAAGCGCGTGCAACATTCCGGGAATGGCCCCGTTGTAGATCGCTTTATCCGGATTCACCGGCTCAGCGTAGTTGTCCTCGATGACGGCGTAGACATCCGTGAACTGCTTCAGGCTGTCCTTTACATCAGAGTCGCTCGACGGTGAAGACGAGGCCTGCCCGGTGCGCTGGGCGAACAGAATCCCCAGAAAGCCGCAGGCGAGCAGAAAAAAAACTACCAGGAAAAGTGAGCGGCGAGAACTACGTGCCATTTTGTATATTTCCTTCGGTGGAGGGATCTCGAGCTTCCCAGCGACCGCGACTGAATAGTCGAATTATATCATCAGCTTAGACTGTTTATATCACCAGCTTGGACTGTGCCGGACTAGGCTGGTTACCATCGGTAACCGCCTTGGTTCTTACCTCCCTTAAGATGCCGCACGGCGCGGTTTAGTTCCACCTTTCCAAAATGCGCCGATGGAGCGCGGCGGTGGGCCGCCGGGGTCGGTTGACCGCTGAATTCTGGCAGCAAAGAGTGCTATTGACGCCGAGTCCCGGCCACTATACTGTTGCCGCACCAAAACGTCCGGGGCGAGTTCTGGTCCTCGCCATCGCTTGGGAGTTCGAACATGCTACTTCGTCGAGTAGTGTTCGTTGCATGCTGTGCTCTGTCTCTGATTCTGGCCGCTGGCAATTTTTGCCTAGTCGCAGTTCGCGCCAGTGATGGCTTACCGCCCATTTCTCCAGAAGAACTCAAGATGACGAGCGAACCGCTCGCTCCCGGTGCGCCGGCTATCATCTTGTACCGTCAAGTCGACCGCGACGATAACGGTCATACCTCTCACGAAGACAACTTCGAGCGAATCAAGATTCTCGCCGAAGAGGGACGTAAGTACGCCGACGTCGAAATCCCTTTCATCAAGGGAGGGAACGACGTTGTCCACTTGCACGCCCGCACCATCCGGTCCGACGGCTCTGTCGCTGATTTCGACGGCAAGGTCTTCGAGAAAACAATTGTAAAAGCCCGCGGTCTGAAATATCTCGCCAAGACCTTTACTCTCCCGGATGTGCAGGTCGGGAGCATTATTGAATACTCCTTCACATATGACTTCAGAGAGTACGCGCTCTATGAATCAAACTGGATCTTGAGCCAGGAACTCTTCACCAAGACAGCCAAATTCTCGCTGAAGCCGTATCACGGCAGCGCTGAAAATCCTTTCACCGTAAGCTGGCGTCCCCGGCTACCGCAGGGCACGACCCCGCCGCACGAGGGTCCGGATCACATCATCCGGATGGAGGCGCAAAATGTCGCCGCTTTTCAGGTCGAAGATTTTATGCCCCCCGAAAATGAACTTAAGGCCCGCGTGGACTTCATCTATAGCGACGAAAGCTTCGAGCCTGATTTCGACAAGTACTGGAAGAAAGTCGGCAGGAAGTTGAACGGCCAGGTAGAAAGCTTCGTAGGTAAGCGGAAACCCATGGAAGACGCACTCGCGCAGATCGTCTCGCCAGGTGATTCGTCGGATGTGAAGTTGCGCAAAATCTATGAGCGCGTGCAGCAGTTCCGCAACACCTCCTACGAATTCAGGAAAACGAATCAGGAAGAGAAACGCGAGAACGAAAAAGAGCCAGCCAACGTCGAGGAAGTGTGGAAGCGTGGCTATGCAAGCGGCAACAATCTCGACTGGCTGTTTCTAGGACTGGTACGAGCCGCCGGGTTCGAGGCCTATGCCGTCTACGTTTCAGATCGCCGCAATTATTTTTTCTCTCCGAAATCGATGGACCGCAGAAAGTTAGACGCAAATGTTGTTCTGGTCAAAGTCAATGGCAAGGATGTCTATTTTGATCCCGGCGCTGCCTTCACCCCCTTCGGGCTCTTGGAATGGCCAGAGACGGGAGTTGCGGGGCTGCGTCTGGACAAGGATGGCGGAACCTGGATTCAGAGCACTCTTCCTCTGAGCTCAGAGTCTCAAATTGAGCACAAAGCGAAGCTCCAGCTTTTGGAGACCGGTGACCTGGAAGGAAAACTCACGGTTACTTTTACCGGCCTGCAGGCAATGACCCGCCGGGTTGAAGAGCTCCACAGTGACGATGTCGAGAAGAAGAAATACCTCGAGGAACAGGTGAAGGAGGACGTTCCAGTGGCGGTGGAACTAGACCTCACCAACCAGCCGGATTGGAAGAGTTCTTCCCAGCCGCTGGTGGCCGAGTTCAACTTGAAGATTCCTGGCTGGGTATCTGGAGCGGGGCGCCGCGCACTGTTGCCGGTTGGAATTTTTAGTACACCGGAAAAGCACATCTTTGAACACACCAATCGCGTACAGCCGCTATATTTCGAGTTTCCTTTCGAAAAGGTGGACGACGTAACCATCGATTTGCCCCTGGGCTGGCAGGTTCAGACTTTACCTCCCCCTCAAAAACAAGACGGCCATGTTGTTGTCTACAACTTGGAGGCTGAGAAGGATGCGACTTCCGTACATCTCTCACGAAGACTTACCGTCGACCTCATGCTCTTGGACGTGAAGTACTACATGGCATTACGCAACTTCTTTCAGGTAGTGAGGACCGGCGATGAGGAGCAAATCGTGTTGCAACCCGGAACAGCCAGTGCGAGCAACTAGTCGGTTGCCGGGGCTGTTTCTGGTTTGGTTAGTCCCTTGTATCCTTCTCTACGTGCCGAATGCGTTGGCAGGCGGCGACGCACCGCCGTGGATGCGCGCACTGGTCAGTACCCCATTGCCCACTTACGATGAGAAGACCGATGCGGTGCTCCTCTATTCCGAGACCAATGTCACAGTCTTGTCAGCAGACAGGATCAAGACTCAGGTGCGCGAGGCCTACAAAATCCTGCGGCCCAGCGGCCGCTACCATGGCACTCTGGGTGTTGGATTTAATCCTCAGAGAAAGATCAAAACACTTCACGGCTGGTGCATCCCTGCGCAGGGGAAGGATTACGAAGTTAAGGACAAGGATGGAGTCGAAAGGTCATCCAGCGCTGATGGTGGTGAGCTGATCTCGGACGTGAAATACAAGGTGCTGCAAATCCCCGCCCCAGATCCGGGAAATATCGTCGGCTACGAGTATGAAACAGAAGAGCAACCGCTCTTTTTGCAGCATATCTGGCTCTTTCAGGAAGCTGATCCAGTGCTGGAAAGTCACTTCTCGCTCCAACTTCCTCCCGGATGGGAATATAAAGTTTCTTGGCTGAACCAACCCGAGGTAAAACCGATTGATGCTGGAAGCAATTCTTGGCGATGGACGGTGAAAAACGTACAGGGAATCAGGAAAGAGCCCCTCATGCCTCCTTTCGGAGGAATCGCGGGAGAAATGATTGTCTCCTTTTTTACCGCCGGACGGCCCATCCTGAACACAACCGCTGATTGGGATGCAATGGGTAAGTGGTACTCCAACCTGGTTGGTGAACGAGTGGGCGCATCGTCAGAAATAAAGCAACAGGTAGTCGCATTGACTGCGTCGAAAGCCACCGCGCTGCAAAAGATGCAGGCGATCGCTTATTTCGCGCAACATGATATCCGGTATGTGGCGATTGAGTTGGGTATCGGGGGATTACAGCCACATTCGGCGCCCGATGTCTATTCGCATCGCTATGGCGATTGCAAGGACAAAGCCACACTTGTGCGGTCCATGCTGCGCGAGATTGGTGTCGATTCTTACCACGTTCTCATCAATGCGGAACGTGGCTCCGTCACCGGGGAGATGCCAGCGCACAACGGATTCAATCACGCGATTATCGCTATCAGGTTACCCGACGGCCTGACCGACCCTTCTCTGATCGCCACCATCCAGCATCCCAAGCTGGGCCGGATTCTCTTCTTCGATCCCACCAACGAACTAATTCCATTTGGACAACTCCCCGGCTATCTGCAGGCCAATTATGGCTTGCTCGTAACTCCTGATGGTGGCGAGTTAATCGAACTACCTCAGCAACCGTCAATGATGAACAGCATTCAGCGCACGGCTAAGCTGAGTCTGGATCTGAAGGGCACGCTAAAAGGCGAGGTCCAGGAAACGCGACTGGGTGAGCGGGCTTCCTCAGAACGCTGGCGGTTGCGAACGATAAGTAAGGACACAGACCGCATCAAGCCGATCGAAGAACTTTTGGCGGGCTCCCTTGGCAGTTTTCAAATTACCAAGGCCACCTTGCTCAATGCGCAGCAGACCGATCAGCCTTTCGGGTTTAACTATTCTTTTGAATCACCGAACTACGCTAAGAACGCCGGAAATCTAATTTTGGTGCGGCCCCGCGTGATCGGCCAGAAAGCCTTGGGATTTCTCGAGACAAAAGAAGCGAGAAAATTTCCGATCGAATTCGAAGAACCAACCCGCGATACCGACAGCTTTGAAATCACCATCCCCCCCGGCTACGTGGTGGATGACGTTCCGCCAACAGTGGACGCCGACTACGGCTTCGCCAGCTATCACTCGAAGACGGTCGTCACTGGAAACATTGTCGACTACACCCGCACGTTTGAGGTGAAGGAGTTGAGCGTACCCGTCAGTCGGGCTGACGACCTGAAGAAGTTTTACCGAATTATCGCGAGTGACGAACGAAACACCGTGGTCCTCAAGCCGTCCCCATAACGGTTCCAGTCGCAGGCGCGGAGCGTGATTTAACCGTGAATCCGACGGATAATCGAGCCCAAACATTGCCGCCTTGCCACTCCCGCATTATGATGAGGCCATGAGTTTTTCTGAGACGATCTTCCTGTTTGTCTTGGCCCTGGTTATATTCGGGCCAAAGAAGTTGCCGGAGATCGCTCGCCAGGCTGGGCGTCTGCTGGCCGAACTGCGCCGCGCCTCAAACGAGTTCAAGTCGCAGATCGAAACCGAGATCGCGCATCTGGAGGTTGAGAAAAAGCAGACGATTCTTCCTCCCGCTGATCCGCCGCAAGGTGCCGTCGCCAGTTTAAGTCTGAATCCCGCCGCGAGTGAGGCCGCTCCGCACCAATCCGGCGCAACCTTGGCCGCTCCCGGTGAAGCGCCTGTCGCCAGTTCGAACTCAACTTCGAGTCCGGCTATTGCTACACCAGAGAAGCCATCTCTGGGATCAGATTCAGCCGCCCTCGTTTCATCAACCTCGGAACCTGCTGCTTCGTCTGCGGCCCAGGATTCGCATGTTTGAAAATCTGACCGGGGCTTCCGTGGACGACCCCAAGCGCGACGCCATGCCCACCATGGGGTTCCTCGATCACCTCGAGGAGTTGCGCACACGCCTGGTTTACTCCATCGCCGCCGTGGCGGTGGGATTTTTCGCTTGCTGGTGGAAGGTCGAAACCATCTACGAAGTCATGCAGCGTCCTATCATGAAGGCGCTCAGAGACAACGGAATGGCAGAGAAACTCGTCTATCTGAATCCCACCGAACCTTTCAACCTTTACTTGAAAATCGCCGCCCTGGCAGGATTATTTCTTACCTCGCCGTTTGTCCTCTATCAGGTTTGGATGTTCATCTCGCCGGGACTCTACCGGAACGAGAAGCGCTACGTCGTGCCCTTCATGGTTTCTACGATTGCGCTGTTCACCGCGGGCGGGTACTTTGGCTACAAAGTCGTTTATCCACAGGCGCTTGCTTTTCTTATTCATTTCGGACGGCAATTTCAGCCCATGATTACCATCGGCGAATACACATCGCTGTTTTTGAGCATCATTCTGGGCATGGGCTTAATCTTCGAGATGCCGATTCTCATTTTCTTTCTGGCGCTGATGGGAATTGTTACCGCCCGCTTCATGTGGAAAAATTTCCGTTACGCCATCCTTGTCATTTTTGTAATCGCGGCTATCGTGACCCCGACCCCTGACGTTTTGAACATGTGTATCTTTGCCGCCCCGATGATCGCGCTGTACGTCTTCAGCATCGGAATCGCATGGGCTGTTCATCCCACGCAGCGCCGGGCTCGTAAGGAAAAAAAGACGGCATAGTCTCCCCGCGTCGTTTGGCATTCGTTCGTTGAGGTTCGTTCAGTGACAAGCCGGGAAATGATGAACAAGCGAATCGCGCTTCGAATACTGTTGCTGTCGATCGCCATTGCCCTCATAGCTTGCGACCGGGACCGGGATGCCGCTCCAGTGAAAGCGCAGACTCAACCTGCGGCCCAGGCAGCCGGGCTTCCCACCAAACTTACACTCCCTCCCGATATCGGTCCGCCGCCGATTTTCGATTCCGCGCGGGCCATGCAGTACGTAAGAGAAATGGTAGCCTTCGGTCCACGCCCCATCGGCAGCGCGAATCACCAGAAAGTTGAAGACTATATCTCTTCCCATCTGAAGGGCGACGGGGTGGAAAATGACGTGTTCACTGCCGAAACGCCAGTCGGAAAATTTCCGGTGCGAAACATCATCGCAAAATTTCCTGGTACGCGGGATGGCATCATCGTAATCGCCAGCCACTACGATACGAATTATCCGCTGCGTAAAACTTCCTACATTGGAGCCAACGATGGCGCGTCTTCGAGTGCGCTCCTGCTTGAAATTGCGAATCAACTGCGGGGGAAGAAGCGAGACGGATACAGCGTGTGGCTGGTTTGGGATGATGCAGAAGAAGCCATGAAGCCGGAGAGCGAACTTGCCTTCGACAAAGACAGTTTATACGGAATACGGAATCTGGCCGAGAAATGGCAGAATGATGGAACGCTCAAGAAGGTCAAGGCCTTTCTGCTGGCCGACATGATCGGCGATGCGGACCTCAACATCGACCGGGATCAGAACTCAACCCCGTGGCTGGAGGAGATCGTCTATCAGGCGGCCTCCCGCCTCGGGTATCAATCGCATTTCTTCGCCCGCGACAATCAGGTGACCGACGACCACATTCCTTTTATGCAGAGGGGCGTGCCCTGCGCCGATTTGATCGATTTCGACTACGGCTATAACAATGTTTTCTGGCATACCCCGCAAGATACTGTCGATAAGCTCAGCCCCAAAAGCCTGGAAATCGCCGGCAGCACTATTTTGGAGACGGTCTCCATTCTCGACAGGATGGATGTGCTTCCGCCGAAATGAATGGCAAGAGATCGATTGCAACTTAGGGAGTAAGACTTTTGCTCTTTTCTGAAAATTAATTTCTAATTCTCTCGATGCGAAACCTGAAAGCTGTTTGTCTCTTTTGTTTCCTGAGTGCCATCTCCTTCTCCGCAACTCCTCCTTCCGAATCCGACGACCGAGCCCGGGTTATTCAGGCTGCGCTGCAACCTTCTCCGATCGAAAGCAACCTGCGCCATCTGACCGACGAAATCGGCGGACGCGTGCCCGGCACGCCAGCGATGCAGCGTGCCGTCGATTGGGGTGTGCAGATGTTCAAGATCGCCGGTGCGGACAGTGTTCACACTGAACCGTTCGACATCCCTAATTCGTGGGCGGAGGGCACGACCGAGATGACCGTCAGCGCCGCGGGGACTGCGCTCGATCCCAAGCTCAGGCAGATTCCGAAAGTCGAATTTCGGGTGCGCTGTGTTTCCGTCGCGTGGGCCCCGGCGCTCGCTGCCGTGAAGCACCTGCCGGTCGTCGATGTGGGCGGCGGCACTGACCAAGAATTCAAAAAGGCTGGCGATATTGCAGGGAAAATTATACTTGTCCACTCGGTTGTGCTGAAGACCTGGGACGATCTCTTCGCCGAATATACGAAGGCCCCGCCGGTCATCACCGCGGCCGTGAAGGGCAACGCCAAGGCCGTGGCGTTCATCGCTACCCGCGAGCACGATATTCTCTACCGACATACCAATTCTTTCGCGGGAGAAATCGACCGGATCCCGCAAGTGTTGGTGGCGCGCGAGGATGGCGAGCGCATCGGACGCTTGCTGAGCTCAGGCCATCCGGTATGGGCGGACTTAAGCATTCCCGATCGGGTCGGCGGCCCGATTAAGGCTGCGAATGTGATCGCGGAAATCAAAGGAAGCGATAAGCCCGATGAATTCGTTATTCTGGGAGCTCATCTAGATTCGTGGGAACTTGGCACCGGTGCTCTCGATAACGGCTGCAACGCGGCGTTGGTGGTGGATGCACTGCGAGCGATTAAAGCCTCGGGCATGAAACCACGCCGCTCCATCCGGTTCATTCTGTTTTCCGGCGAAGAGGAAGGTCTGCTCGGTTCGCGAGCTTATTCCACGGCTCACCGGCCAGAGCTCGATAAAGCGGCCGGCGTCATTATCTACGATGCCGGAACCGGCAAAACCACCGGATTCTCTACCGGCGGCCGCAAGGACGTGCTCAACACGGCGAAGAACATTCTTGCGCCGCTGCGCCAGTTCGGAGTTACAGAATTAAAAACTGATATGGAATGGGGCACTGATCATTTCGATTTCATGCTGGAGGGCGTTCCAACTTTCGTAGCGGATCAGGAAGAGGCAAATTATCTGGAAAACTATCACGCCACTTCGGACACCTACGATAAAGTGGACTTCGGGCAACTCAAGAATCACGTAGCCGAGGCCGCCGAGTTCAGCTTTGCGCTCGCGACTGTTCCGGAAAAGATCGGACCGCGCTTTACGCGGTCGCAGATTGAGGAATCCATGCGCGAAACTCATAGCGAAGAGACGTTCAAGGCCTTTGGCTTGTGGGATGCTTGGGAGAGCGGAAATCTTGGCCGGCAGAAGTAGTCCCGCAATCGGCAATTAGACTTGATCTATTTCTGGATCATCTTCAATCTTTTCGCGATCGCAATGCTGGTGTTGGACCTTCGCGTCTTCCGCGGCCGCGTGCGCTCTCGCGAAGCGCTGCTTCGTAGCGGCCTGTGGCTAGCCTTGGCGGCAGCCTTTGCCGTACTGGTTTTTTTCTGGCAAGGCCGGCAGGTTGCGATCGAGTTTGTTGCCGGTTACGTTCTTGAGCTGTCTCTCAGCGTCGATAATCTCTTCATTTTTCTTGTTATCTTCCGCTATTTTGCCGTCCCCGAGGAGTACCAGCATCGCGTGTTGTTTTGGGGGATTCTCGGCGCACTGCTCATGCGCGCATCTTTTATCCTGGCCGGGATCGGCCTCATCCAGCGCTTTCACTGGATTTTTTATTTACTCGGGGCTCTCCTCGTCTATAGCGGAATCCGCTTGGGATTCACCGGCGAACACAAGGTCGACCCAGCAAGAAATCCCGTCGTGAAAGCCATTCGGCGGTTGATTCCTGTAACGGATACCTATCAGGCAGGCCGTTTCTTCGTTCGCGGATGGCAAGGCAATTCGGGACTCTACGCAACGCCGTTGCTGGTGGTGCTCGCCGTAATCGAAACCACCGACGTGCTTTTCGCCGTCGATTCCATCCCCGCGGTTTTAGCCATTACCCTGAACGCATTCATCGTTTACGCGTCGAATGTGTTCGCCATACTCGGCCTGCGCTCATTGTTTTTTGCTATCTCTGGGCTGATGAAAGTTTTCCGTTTCCTACATACCGGCCTGGCGCTCATTCTGATCCTGATGGGATTGAAGATGATCGCAGCGGATTACTTTAAGGTTCCGACGCTGGCTATGCTCGCCGTAGTGGCGGGAGTACTGGCGGTTTCCGTGCTCGTATCGTTGCTGGTACCCATCCAACGGGCTGATTAAAATGGCTGCGCTGATGTCCCTTTAGCGAGCCGACCCGATCGTTCGCGGCGGACGCGTCACGCGGATCCCGTGCATTTCCTGAACTTCGCCGGTGTCGAGATGTGCCCCGTGAAACACCAGGATCTCCGGAATCCTGCTGTTCCGGCGAAACTCTTTCGGCACGGACATGTGCAGCTTCGAAGGCATGAATGTCCGACAGCTCATGAAGACTAAACTAATAGCCGTGTAATGGCTGTAGGTGCCTTCTCAGGCACTTCTGGCCGATTCTGGGACCACAGATGCCAAAGCATCAGGTTCAACTTTCTTGGGGGAGTATGCGCTTCTTGCTATGCGCGAAGGCAATTGGGAATCCTCGAGGACGCCCACAATATCTGCGAAGAGCCAGACTACCCACGGTGCCTGCACTACGATAGTTTTAGTTGCAAATGAAGCATATGAGTTTCTTGCGAGAACTCCATTTTCGTCTTTGTGGTCTCCTTCTTGTTCTGCTGCAACTCGGCTTCGCACAAGAGGTCAGCTTCCGTATCACACCTCTACGTCCGGTGGAGGAGTTGCGCGCTGAAGCGCTCAAGGAGCAACCTCCGCACGAGCGGGGGACTTTCCTCAAACCTGATCTGGTGGAGTTGATCAAACTCGATCCCACCATCAAGCTCGACATCCGCTACGCCACTACGAACAATTTTCTGGGTACGCCCGTATACACCCAGGAGCGGGCCTTTCTTCAACGGCCAGCGGCGGAGGCAGTGCTTCGCGCCCATCGCGAACTCAGGGCTCAGGGATACGGTTTGCTCATCCACGATGGCTATCGCCCGTGGTACGTCACGAAAATCTTCTGGGACGCCACGCCCGACGACAAAAAGATTTTTGTCGCTGATCCGGCAGAGGGCTCCAAGCATAACCGCGGATGCGCCGTGGACCTGTCTTTATACGATTTGAAAACGGGCAGGGAAGTGAAGATGCCCAGTGGCTACGACGAGATGACCGATCGCGCCTTTGCCGACTACGCCGGGGGCACGCCCGAGCAGCGCGCTCGCCGTGCCCTTCTGCGCCAAGCCATGGAAAAACAGGATTTCAAGGTTAACCCTAAGGAGTGGTGGCACTTCGACTATAAGGATTGGAAACAGTACCCAATCCTGAATGTGAAGTTCGAAGATCTTGGACACTTCGGACAGTAAAGATGTTGCCCCAGCTCAAGGCTGAGGCGCATTTGTCAATTTCGGCAGCTTCCAGCGATTGATCAGCCGGTCATAGGTCGGCTCCGGTAGTTGCACCAGCAGTGGCTTGCGCGCCGGATCGAGCCAGGTAAGCAAGGTTTCCAGGTCGGTTTGTGACATGGCAGTGCATCCGGCCGTGCCCTGGTTACGGCTATGCCAAATGTGGAGAAAGACGCACGAGCCGCCGCCCGGCTCGGGTGGGTTAGTGTCGCCCGTAACGGTGCCATTGTGATCTATGACGATCCCCCAGCGGTACGACTCACCGGCGTTCCGCATGTGCTCTGAGCTGTTCCAGTCGGGAGCGTCGTCAGAGCGGTCCACAAGGTGGTTATAGTGCTTCGAGCCAGAGTCGTCGACGCATTCGATCGATGAGGTCAGGTTCAGATATGGCATCTTCAGTCCCCGGAGTGGTTCAGAAGCATAGCCGAATGCGGTGCCCAGAGCGAGGACGCCTGCGGGCGACCTGCCGTCTCCTTCCTTTTTGACCGGGTCGGCTGCTGAGCGGACTCGGGCATCAACGGTCGGAATGACGCCGATACCCCACCCTAAGCCATTCTTGCCGACGACAATCGAGATCGGGTCGCCCACGGGATGCCATTTTTCATGCTCAGTGGCGCGCTCGTATCGCCGCAACCGTCCTTCCACCGCATTCCAGTCCGAAGTGGTAACTACTATCATCTGTGTGGAATGCGCGAGAGCATCGGACTTCAAAGTGCCGGCCTGAACCGGGGCAGACACACGCCCGCCTACGATCGACAGAAGACAAAAGAGAATGGGCACAGGTTTCATCAAGAGCAGTGTAAGGCTATCGACTGCGGCTGCGCTATCCCAGAAGGTTCCACCCTAACACGTGCGACAAAGTTGGGGCGGCCGGCCCTACACCGCCCGAGCATGCTAGGAGGCTTGTGAGAACCGGCTTCCAGAAATCCGCCCAGCTTGGCCGGGGCCACGCTGAAGATCGCAAGCATCCCCCTTGCGAAGACTTAATCACACATCCCTAGAATTCATAGCGCAGTGCGAATTGCATGATGCGCGGATTGTTGAGCAGTCCGGAATAGTTGCCAAAACTTCCGCCACTGCCCAGTCCGAGGGAGTTGGAGAGCAAGCTCGACTGGACATCAAAGCTGACGGAGTTGGTCACATTAAAGACTTCCCAGCGGAACTGAAGGCTCTGTTTTTCGCGCCAGGGCAGGATCCAACGCTTGGCGAGACCCAGATCGATGCCGAAGTAGCCGGCGCCGCGAATGTTGTCGCGCGGCCCGGATTCCCCGGCATACGCGGGCGCAAACGAACTGATAGCGGCGGGACCGTTGGCAAAAATATTGGGAGTGCCCGTGTTGAAGTACACACCGGTTCTAACTGGACCGATCTTGTCCGCATTACCTTCCAGTTCGAAGTTGGTGGGATAGTTGGCTCCCAGTCCATTATCCACGGTGACCGGGAAACCGCTGGTAATCCGGAACAGCCCAGAGAGCTGCCAACCACCGATCACAGCATCGAGGAGGCGGCCAGAACTGTGGGCAAAGCGCTGGCCGCGGCCAAGGGGCAATTGGAAGATCCAGTTGGTATTTAACTGATGAGTGGCGTCGAACGAGGAAACGCCCTTCTGCGCGTTGGGATTCCAGGCATTGATGATGTTGTTGTTCAGCCCGAGTAGGCTGCCGATGCTGCCCGGGGCAACGCGTTCGGCGTCGGAGGAGATGTCGAGGGATTTCGAATATGTATAGTTCAGGTCAAATTGGAAGCCGTGCACCATGCGATGGCGGAGCGTAGCCTGCAGGGCGTTGTAATTAGACCACGCGATGGAACGCCATGCGTATAAGGAGCTGAATTGGGGGGCGTAGTAGGAGTATTGGCCGCCTGAAGTGAAATAAAGCTGGTTCGGATTGTTGGCGTCGGGAATGCCGTTGTAGTCCAGGTTATAGAGTGCGAGAGAATCGTTGAAGCCCGTACCGCAGAAGGTGTCGAAGGCGAAAATAATTGGATTGTTGGTGGAACCCGGATTCCCGCCCGTGCAGCCACTCAGGCTGTAGGCGCCACCGGGAACCAGGGGTTGGATCTGATCGGTCCAGAACTGTTGGACCTTGGCTGGAAGTTGATTAGGGTTGAAAGAGCTCGTCGGGTTAGAGACGCCGGCGTTGAGCTGTGGCCGGAAAACTTTGGCCAGACTGTCTTCGGCGGTGAAGTAGTCAATGCCCGATTTCTTGTCGTAGATGTCGAGTGGCATGGCGAGATCGTCCTGAGCGATGAGGCGATGAGAGAGGCGGCCTACGTAGGCGACATCCACTGAAAAGCCCGAGGGAAGCTCACGGCTGACGGCGAAATCGAGGGTGTAGGAGTACGGAGTTTTGAGATTCTGGTCGATACCCCAAGTAATGGCGCCGGTACCAACCGGGTAGGTTTGCGGGAATCCACTTGGGGGCGCCGATGGCAATATCGGGACATGGAGATAGTCAGTGGTTGGGATGACGTTCATACTGGTGAGCCGCGGCGCTGTGATCGATGTTTCAAAATCCGAGGGATTGGTCAGCGAACTGGCGAGGCCGAAGGAACCGTTCTGGTCGAAGGCGTCAACCAGACTTTCACCCACGCGATCATACACAATACCGAAACCCGCGCGAATGCTGCTCCTGCCCCTCCCGCCGAACAGCGCACCCGGCCACCCGCCTGAATAGTCAGGGGACCAGGCGAAGGCGAGGCGAGGGCCGAGATTGTGATAATCCCAATCGTAGTAACCCGGTTTGCCATTCGCAGGACCGGCCCAGTTGTAAGTGACGAGGGGTTGGGCGTTGGAAGGAATGCCCTGAAGCATGCCGGCGCCACGTTCGTTGAACCAGGTGCCGAGACTGAAGGTAGTGCCAACCTGCAAACCATTGGTTTCCCACGGAGGAGAAAAGAGCGAGTAGCGAAGTCCAAGCGTGACCGTGAGATTGGGTTTTACCTTCCAGACGTCCTGAACGTACATCTCATAGGAGTCTTCTGCGAAGCGACGGGAGACAGGAGCGCCTTGGGGTAAGGTGTTACCGCTGCGATTGTAATTGTAAACAGCATCGCCGAGAGTAACCATACCCAACAGAGCGGTCATGGAACTGTCGTAGTTATTGACGAAACTGGTATCCACTTGGGGATAACCATTGGCGGAATTGGCGGGATTGAGAGGAGAGGGATTAGCCGGACCCGACAGGCCGGAATTGAGCAGCCAGGCCTCGTTGGTTTCCCCGCTGCTGAAGGAGTTGTTCAGATTGCTTTCGGGATTGCGGAGAAACGCGAATTGAAAACCGAACTGCCAGGTGTGTTTGCCGTGATTCCAAGAGAGATCGTCTGTCAAATTGTGCACCGGGCGCTGAAAAGAGGAGGATCGGGTTATGCCCTGGTTGAAGTCCTCAAGATAGTTCCAGACTTGATTGGAGTTACCCTCGGTACCGAGACTCTGCCGCACGAAACCATAACGGAAATTGTTAACCAGATTAGCGGACAGGACCGAAGAGTAACTGGCTATGAGGCCCTTGCTGAAATTTAAGACGGTAGTTTCCGGGGGATTACCAGGGAGAAAAGGTGCCCCCGCGTCACTATCGTTGGCGAGCGCCCCGGTAAGAGAGAGGCGCTGCTTGGCGTCGGCAGTGATGTTGTAGTCGAGTTTGGCGATGTACCAGTTCTTGGTGGTGTGGGTGGGAGCGCGAAAGCGATATCCAGCCGTGTTAACCAGATCCCCGGTGGTCTGATCGTTGGGGAGCGGGTAGACGGAATTCATGTATTGCAGAACCGCGGGATCAGGGCCATGAGGACCGAGGCTGGTGCCGTCCATAGCCGTGATTTGCGCAGGAGAAAGAGCGCGATAACCAGCCGGGGCCGTGTAAGAAGCACCGCTCTCGCCCTGGACGGCGTTACCCGGGCAGAGGGCGCGGTTCAGACACAGATATTGAATGACGCCGTCGCGCAGGGCGGCAGTCGGAATGGTTTGCAACTGACTCACCGCTTCGGCGTCGCGATAGCCTTCAAAATTCAGGAAAAGAAAGAGGCGATCCTTTCGGATGGGCCCGCCCAGGGAGACGCCGAAGATGTTGCGGTTAAGCTGCGGCGGCTTATTGGGAGCGCCACTTTCCAGCTGAGCAGTCTTGACGAAATAATCGTTGGCGCTGACGTAGGAATTGCGGTTGTATTCGTAGACCGAGCCGTGGAAGGTGTTGGTGCCGCTTTTGGTGACTAGGGCGACCTGTGCCGCGGACGAGGTTCCCTGATCGGCGCCGTAATTGGTGGTGGTGACACGGAACTCCTGAACCGAATCGAGCGTGACGGGAAGAACCGAGGTGAAAGAGTGCGAGCCCTTGTCGTTGACCGAGACGCCGTCCAGCGTGATATTGCTCTGATCGCTGCGCGCGCCGTTGACGGCGCCACTGCGCGTATCCACACTGTTGTTGATGTCGGGGCTGTTGCCCGTATATAAGACGCCGGCCTGAAGGCTGAGCAGATCCGGGACGTTGCGGCTTTCGAGAGGAAGCTGCTTGACTTGATTTTCGTCGAAGGCGGTGCCCAGCGAGGCGTCTGTGGTGTTGATGGTTTCCGACTGAGCGGAAACGTCCACGCTGACCGTGGCGGCGCCCACATCCAGCGTGACGTTGAGCGTCGAGGGACTGTTGACCAGCAGAGCCAGGTGATCGCGCCGCGCGATGCTGAAGCCGGCTTGCTCGACCGTGAGATCGTAGTCTCCGGGCGGAAGCGACAAAAACTCGTACTCGCCATGAGCGTTGCTTGTGGTCGTGCGCTCCAAGCCTTGCTCCGCGTTTCTCAGCGTCACCTTTGCGCCCGCGATCGTCGCGCTGCTCTTATCGAAGACCGTGCCGCGCAGCGAAGTGGTCCCAGTCTGCGCCGCGGTGGCAAGACCGAAGCTCAGTAAGATACAAATTAGTGTCAAGCAACGGCAAGCCACGCGACGGCACATAAAATTTCCTTTCCCTGGGCTAGGCTGTTTCAACTGTTATACTGTCATATACTTGTGGCATAATTCCTTTGTCAAGAGGAATATTCGCGCTTCTATTTGCTCGCGCAGCGCGCTCTTCGCGTTGTTTAGATTTCATCTGTTCTAGGAGACTCAATTTGCACCGTCGCAAGCGAACCTTTTTTTTATTTTTCTTCTTTTTTCTGTTTTCCCTGGTTTTCACTTGGCCTTCGCAGGCGCAAATTGACGATGCCACAAAAAAGCTTTCGCACGAGATCTTCAAGCAACTGATCGAGATCAATTCCACCGACTCCGTAGGCAGCGTAACCGTCGCCGCCGAGGCCATGGCTCAGCGTTTCCGCGATGCGGGATTTGACGAGAGCGACCTTCACGTTCTCGGTCCCAATGATCGCAAGAAAAATCTGGTGGTGCGCCTCCACGGGAGCGGCACGCAGAAACCTGTCTTGCTGATCGGTCATCTCGATGTTGTCGAGGCGCATCGCGAAGATTGGACAACCGATCCATTCCAGTTCGTGGAAAAAGACGGCTTCTACTACGGCCGCGGCACCCAGGATATGAAGAGCGGGGATGCCATCATGGCGGTTACTCTGATCCGCTTCAAGAAGGAGGGGTATACACCCGACCGTGACATTATTCTCGCGCTCACCTCCGACGAGGAAGGCGGCGCGTCGAACGGCGTCGACTGGCTTCTGAAGAACCATCGGGATCTTATGGACGCGGAGTTGGTTTTCAACCACGACGGCGGGGGCATTCTGAGCGATCACGGCAAGCCGGTGATGATGAGTGTAGACGCTACCGAAAAGCTCTATGCCGATTTTCAGCTCTCGGTGACCAATCCTGGGGGCCACAGCTCTCTGCCCACTCCGGACAATGCCATCTACCACCTCGCCGACGGGCTCGGCCGGCTGGAACACTATCAGTTTCCCTTCGAGCTGAATGAAGTGACGCGCGCCTACTATGAGCGCATGGCCAAGGTTGAAACAGGGGAGCGTGCCGCCGACATGAGAGGGATTCTGAAAAATCCGCCCGATGCGGCCGCCATTGCCCGGCTTTCGCAGGATCCGATCGACAATTCCACCACCCACACCACCTGCGTGGCCACGCGTCTCATCGCCGGCCATGCCAACAACGCTTTGCCGCAGCGCGCCGAAGCCAACGTGAATTGCCGCATTCTGCCCGGACACACAGCCGAAGAGGTGCGCCAGGAGTTGATCAAAGTATTGGCTGATTCGAATATCGGCGTGCGCTACGAGGGAGCGCTCGGCGGGGTTACCGGGAGCGGCGCGTCGAAGAAAAGCTTCGCGCCTCCGCCCCTGCGCCGCGATGTGTTTGGTCCCCTGGAAAAAGTCACTGCCGAAATGTGGCCCGGCGTACCCGTGGTTCCCGACATGGCTACGGGCGCATCCGACAGCGTCTACACCATGGGCGTGGGTCTGCCGACTTATGGAATCGCCGGTACCGCTGTTGATCGCGATGACATCCGAGCTCACGGCCGCGATGAAAGGCTCGGCATCGAGTCCTACTACAAAGGAGTCGATTTTTATTACAGATACTTGAAAGCTGTGACCTCGGAATAGCTCCTGCGGGGAATTTGTGTGAGGACCGAATCTGCGGAAACGGTGCACAGAGTTCCGGCCCCAAGGAGCCTGTTCTGAGCCATGAGATCAGATCCGGCGACATGCAGAGCAAGAACCTGGCGTCGCGGCTTTTGATACATCCTTGAAAGGATAATCTAGTGGCGAGACCGAAGAATCGCGACGGCGCAACTGGTGGATCGTTTGCGCGGGAAAACTCAGGCGAATTTATTTTCAATCACTTTGCTTTGGACCGCAAGAGTGGCTTGCCTTTGTATCTGCAAATCGCCCACGAACTTATGTATTTGATCGAGACCGGCGTGCTTCGAGATGGGGATGCTCCGCCCTCATTGCGCCGTCTTGCGGAGCAGCTTGGAATCTCACTTCTGACGGTCGACAAAGCATATAAATGGCTGCAATCGCGGGGTGTGCTTGCAACTCGTCAAGGCGCCAGATGGAAAGTTGCTCTGATCAGGGAGAACTCCGATCAGAACGTGCGCGAGCGTCTTCGATTGATCAAGTTCGTCGATGAAACACTATCTTCCGCTATGCAAAATGGATTCGACCCGGTGACCTTCGCCCGAAAGATGGTGCAGAGAGCTACGGTCGTGGAGCAACAGGTTCCATTCCAAACTTTGGTTTTTGTGGGCTGCCACTCGGGATACGTGGACGATTATGTGGCAGAGCTTCGCGACGAACTATCGGAGTTTAAGGTTGAAATACAGGGAATGCTGACCGGTTCTCTGGCTGCTTCGAACAGAGAAGGCGCGGATCAGAAGTTCCTTCAACGTGCGGATTATGTCTTGACCACGTTCTATCATTCCGGATTTGTTCAGAAGGCAGTTTCGCAACTAAACAAGAGAGTGGTTGCTCTCTCGCTCTCTTTGAGCAAAGAGGCTCTCTATAAGATCGTTTCACTTCCCCGAAACTTACGGATTGGGGCCATTCTGAGTCCGACAGATCCAGCTCCCCCGATCGTTAAGACCCTGGAATACTATCGCGACCAGCCGGCTGGATCCATCCCCTACGCCATTGTTACCGACCTCGCCGCGGTAAAGCGATTACGAGCGAAGACGGATTCCATTGCCTATACGATTGCGTGCCAAGACCAAGTGAAATCACTTCTAAAGAAGGACGAAATAGGAATTGTTTTGCGTTTTGGTCCGGCAGAAAACGATATCAAGAAACTACAGGCGGTTTTGACATCCTCTTCGAGACGAGTCTCTGTCCAACCCGTAGTTTGATAGAGCACTTGTTCGAGAAATCTCACTTTTCTCGTTGAAATCGGTTGCTGGCAGGATCCGTTTGTGAGGCGGGCGGTACAGCGAGACGGTTCAGGCAAATTAGTCAGAGTTTTCGTAGAGTTCGAAAAACCACGAGGAGATCACGATGCGACGCAGCCTAATGTGCCGTCTTACCGCCTTGATCATTCTTACTCTAACGGTGCTCTCTAACGCTCAAACCTCCTCCGTAAGAGCAGCGGGTGGCCCGGATGCAGTGCGGGATTCCAGAGCAACACCTGCACTCGATGGCCTGGATGATTTTATTCAAGGAACGATGAAGGATTGGAAGGTGCCTGGGGTTGCGGTTGCCGTCATTCAGGGTAATCGGGTCATTTTTTCGAAAGCTTTCGGCTATCGGGATCTGGAGAGGCATTTGCCGGTCACGCTCCACACGCGCTTTGCCGTCGGGTCGATCTCCAAATCTTTTACCGTCACCAACCTGGGCATGCTGATCGATGAAGGAAACCTGGATTGGGACGAACCCGTCCGCAAGGCTTTTCCGTCGTTCCGCATGTTTGATCCGGTGGTCACTGAACAGATGACAATACGCGACCTTGTTACTCATCGTTCCGGCCTTCCGTCTCACGACGCGGTCTGGTACACATCCGATTTCTCGCGGGATGATTTGATCCGTCGTCTGCAGTACCTGGAACCAAGCAAACCTCTTCGCACAACCTTCCAGTACAACAACCTGATGTTCATGACCGCCGGCTACATCGCAGGCCAAATCATGGGCATGACCTGGGAGAAGGGAGTCCAGCAACGCATCCTCGACCCGCTAGAAATGCCCGATACAAACTTCTCCGTTCTGGTTTCTCAGAAGAGCTCCGATTTTGCCGAGCCTTATCGCAAGGGCAGTGATCTCAAAGCGGAGTTAAAAAGGGAGCCTTTCGACGCGCAATGCCCCGACACTTGCGCCCTCGGACCGGCCGGTGAAGTAAACAGCAGTGTTTCCGACCTCAGCCGATACGTTTTATTCCACATGAACAGAGGGAAACTGGATGGGAGGCAGCTTCTTTCCGAAAACAACGCGCTGCTGATGCAGACTCCCCAAATGACCATCCAGGGAGCGCCCGACTATAAGGAGCTCAGCGATGATAGTTACGGGATGGGCTTCTTCATATCCACATATCGCGGACATAAACGAATCTGGCACGGTGGCAACTTGGACGGCTTCACGGCGCAAATTGCGTTCCTGCCCGCAGAAAGAATTGGGGTCGTGGTTCTGACCAACCTCGACGAGAATCCTCTGCCCGGCATTCTCGCGATGAATGTCTTCGACCGCCTTTTGGGTCTCGACCAGGTGCCGTGGAATCAGCGATTCCTTGAGCGGGAATTGCAAGAGAGGCTGTCGCAGCAAGCAGCCAAGGACAAAAAGTACACCCCTCACAAGACCGGTACCCATCCTTCCCACGATTTAGCAGACTATGTGGGTGAGTACGAAAACCCAGGTTATGGCATCGTGTCCATTGCAGCCGACGGGAAGGGACTTAAAGTCGAGATAAACCGCATGAGCGAACGTCTGGAGCACTTTCATTACGATATTTTTCAAGTACCAGACGACCCGCAGGCGGACTACGCAAACCTCAAAGTCCTGTTCTTTTCCGACCTCAGCGGAGACATTTCGAGTTTGGCAATCCCCTTCGAGCCAAAAGTGAGAGACATTGTCTTCACGCGCAGAGCGGAGAAGCAGCTGCTGGAGCGGAGTTTTATTGAAGGGTTTACCGGGGAGTATTCCCTCGCGGGTAGCCCTGTGCTGTACACCGTTTCTCTGCGCGGAGACCACGACCTGATCCTGGGCCAGGCGGGCGAGGAGGCTACGGAACTGATTCCGAGACGCGGCACCAGCTTTGATCTGAAAGGTTTCAGTGGATGCCGAATCGAGTTCAAGAAAGACGCGACCGGCAAAGTGAACGAGGCTGCACTCATTTATCCCGATAGCACAATTATTATAAAGAAGAAGGAGTAGTGTCCGGGCTAAACCGGGCGGGCGACGCACTGATGTCTGAGAGAGATCTATTTCGTCGCCGTCAAATATAGATCCGCCACTCTTGATGCCAAGACCTGAGGATTCAGGTCGGAACGGTTGCAGAGCACAATGATGGTCAGGTTGTTTTTCGTGAACCGTTCGATTGCCGTCTTAAAACCAGTCGTCTCGCCGTAGTGCCAGTTGCGGGCGTAACCTTGATACGGGTCCAGGAACCAGCCGAAACCGTAATAAACTGGTTTGCTCTCGAGCGGATCAGCGTCGCCCGGTCCGCTGGCCCAATGGGGCTGAGATCCGTCGGCCAGTTTCACAGGCATCAACGCAGGCTGCATCTCGGCGGCGCTGAGAAGTGTGTGATGAGCCAGAGCGTCGTCCCAAATCGCTAAGTCTTCCAGATTCGAGTAGACACCGCCATCGCCAAGTGTTGCCGATGTCGCGCTTTGATCGGTTTCTCTGAAGACGCCATTTTCTTGCGAATGACCGTAGGCGCGGTTCGGGACCTCGTTCGTTCCCTTTATGTAGCCCAGGGTCTGGTTCATCTTTAAAGGCCGAAAAATTCGCTCGCGCAAGAAATCCGCAAAGGCCATCCCCGAGACTCTGGCGACTGCGAGGCCCAGCACAACATATCCGGAGTTGCTGTAGGACCATTGTGTACCCGGAACAAACTTGCCGCGTTTTTGCGTTTCAAGCAGCGCTAGCACCTCTGCATCTTGAATCTGACGAGTTTCCGTCCAGGGCGAAGGCTCGCCGGGACGAGCAGAGTCCATCAATTCTTCATAGTCCGGCAGCCCAGAAGTATGATTCAGCAGGTTCCGAATCGTTATGGATTGGCCATACCTCGGAAACTCTGGAAATACGTCCGTCAAACGCTCGTCGTATCGCAGCCTCCCGTCGCGCACCAAGAGCATTGCGGCCATTGCAGTGAATTGCTTGGTACAGGAGGCCAGCCGGAAATTAGTCTGCGCATTGATCGCCATTCGCGTGCGCAATTCCATTACTCCGTACCCTCGCTGAAACAGGGTTTGCCCATTTTCCCTGACCAACACCGCCACTCCGGGGGACAACTTCTTTGTTTCCTCCGAAAAGATGTGGTCAATTTTATTGTCAATCTGGTTGGTTTCTTGTTTACTCCGGTCCGTACTGGCCAGCGTTACAGAAAGCATGGCTACGCTCAGCAGACGCACGACTACGCCAACCATAGTCTGTCTCCTTCTCATTTATCGCTAAGCTTCAACCAGACAAACCCTGACTTCACTGACCGGCTGCGATTTTCTCATCCATGTTGGAGCTGAGCATCTCAAGTTCTTTATGTGGCTCCAGTTTCGTTTCACTGCAGGAGCCTTTCAGCCTTAGATACTCGATGAAGTCACAAACAGCGCATAACCAATGCGCAGTGAATTGCACAGGCGAACGGCGGCGAGACATTTTGCTGCCCACCTGGTAAATCAGCGCGGCCGAGGTCGCCCGCGTTTTCGATGGGGACAGGCTCCGCGCCTGCGAACACGCCTACTTTCCGCGATTATTTCCAATTGTAAAACCATATTCGCTACCCTTGGCTGGGTAATCGTCAGCCTACTGTGCTTGGGAGGAAAGTAGCCCGTGCGCCGCTGCGAATGCCGGATACGTTTTCAGGGGGATGCCTCAAAGGATCTGCGTCACTGCCGAGGCCATCAGGAAATGGGTGCTTGCTTGATCGAAGTGACCTGGGCGTTCACAACCAGTGCGCCGTTCCCATCTTGCATCAGGCCAGTGACAGGAGAGGCGGCCTGTGCGTAGCCGAAGCCCTACGCGTTGCAGAGGTGAGAAACAGGTGTTGCACTCCTGTTTTTCATGATCAATGTGGTAAACAAACTAAAATCCCGCTTGGGCAGAATCACTGAACATGAGATTCGAGGCGGATTCCTACAGGGTTCGACCCTCCTCCACTCAGACCCCTAGCGCATGGGGGACGCCACATGTCATTATTCCGGCCGGTGAGCTGCAACTGACCTAGAGCTGTTATAGTGCTATAGAAGTGTAATGACAGCCTTGTCAAGGATTTTTGCTGGTCTTCCGATTTTTGCTGGTCTTCCGAGAAGAACGGCGACACTTTCAATGCTCCGGCACGGATACGGCGCACTTTTTCCCGCCTGCCCGAGAGGACAATTGAGTGGCGAGACCCAAGCGTCGTAATGGACTGGGTACAGTGGACGAAGCAAGCGAGACCATCCTGAGTCACTTCATCCTGGATCGCCAGAGTGGATTGCCGCTGTATTTGCAAATCGCCCACGAATTCATGTTCCTCATCGAGACGGGAGTTCTTCGAGATGGAGACACTCCACCATCCTTGCGGCGCCTCGCCAAGCAGCTTCGGATCTCGTTCCTGACCGTCGATAAGGCTTATAAATGGCTGCAGTCGCGAGGAGTGCTCGCGACTCGCCCTGGCATAGGGTGGAAAGTTACCTTAATCAGGGAAGACTCGGATCAGGAGGCACGAGAGCGCCTTCGATTGACCAAATTCGTTGATGAAACCCTGTCGTTGTCTATTCAACACGGATTCGATCCCATGGTGCTTGCGCGGAACATGGTCCACAGAGCGACCGCCATGAAGCACCGAGTACCTTCTCGCAAATTAGCGTTTGTGGAATGCCATTCAGAGTTTGTTGACGACTACGTGACTGATCTTCGCAAGGAACTATCGGAATTCAATGTCGAAATTCAGGGGATGCTTACCGGGTCTTTAGCCAATATTGCCGAGACAAAATGCACGGATGGTGAATTTCTCAATCATGCAGATTATGTCTTGACCACGTTTTATCATTCCGCTTTTGTCCAAGAGATAGTTTCTCCGATAAACAGAAGGGTGGTAGCCCTTTCCCTTTCCTTGAACAAGGAAGCTCTATATGAAATTGTGTCGCTTCCGAGAGATGTGCGAGTGGGGGCAATTCTGGGTTCGACAGATCCCGCTCCCACGATTGTCAGAAGTCTGGAATATTATCGAGACCAGGCAACTGGCTCGATCCCTTACGCCATTGCGACCGATGCTGCCGCGGTGAAGAGGCTGCGGGCGAAGACGGACTTGATTGCCTACACGATCG
>DATNKA010000655.1:0-5347 GCA_035603655.1 Candidatus Acidiferrales bacterium
CAAAAAATGCTCGAGCGCCGGGCTTTCGACAACAAGCGGCTGCTGGGCGCATTCAACGTCGATGTCGATAACTGGATGGATTTTTTTACCTACACCGACTTCGTCGATCGCGACGGAAAGTTCCAGTTGCAAATGTTGAAGTATTCCGCTTTCGCACCGCTCGGGCGGTCCATGTCCTACATGTTGCGCGAAGAGGCTTTTCACATGGGCACGGGAAATGACGGCCTGCGCCGCATCGTGGAGGCAGGTGTGATTCCGGGCTGGCTGATTCAGAAGTATCTCAACAAGTGGATTTCGAGTTCCTACGATTTATTCGGCACCGACCACTCTTCGTCGGCGCACTGGGCCTATGTGTGGGGCGTTAAGGGACGGTACGATGAGCCGAAGAATGAGCAGGCTCCGGACCTCGACGATTTGAATGATTACAACCGGAACCTATATCGCAACGAAGTGGCAGGTCTGATCGAGCGCTTCAACAGTTCTTTAAAGCCAGGGCAGCCGAAGCTGTACGCTCCGAACATTAAGTTCAATCGTGAGATTGGACGCTGGAAGGCGCAGAAGTTCCACGCGCAGACCGGCGAGCCGCTCGATGACCGCGCTTATGAAGAACACCTGAAAGAGAACATGCCGTCGGCGGAAGACAAGAAGCTTCTGCTGGAAATCATTGCCAATGAAAAGAAGTGGATTGCCGAGAAGGCCGGTGCGCGCGATCCGCTGGCCAGCATCGGCGAAGTCCGCAAGTCGGCAATAAATCTTTGAGTCGATTCTTAGTCGACATCGAAACAAGTTTACGGAACGCAACATGGCAACGGCTTTGATCGAATCTAAATTCGCTCGGCTAGCGGTCGATATCAGCTCTTCAGCCGCCAGCATTGTTCTGCGTAATGCTCCTCTGAACGTCATCGATATTCCGATGATGGAAGAGTTCACGCAAGCCCTGGCAGAGATCGATGCGCGTTCGGATATTTCCGTGGTCGTGCTGAGCGCCGAGGGCAAGTCGTTTTCGGCTGGTGTCGATGTGGCGGCGCACGCCCCCGGCAGAGTCGAAGAAATGTTGATAAAGTTCCACGCCGTAGTGTGGGCGCTCGTCGCCACAAGAAAAGTCACCATCGCCGCGGTGCATGGGCATTGTCTTGGGGGAGGGGCTGAGCTGGCGATGGTTTGCGACATCGTCTACACCAGCGCCTCTTCACAGTGGGGATTTCCTGAGATCAAGCTGGGCTGTTATCCGCCGGTGGCATGCACCGCCTTGGCTGCGCTGGTAGGACAGAAGCGCGCCGCGGAATTAATTCTGACCGGCCGAACGATTAGCGGCTCTGTGGCCGCGCAGATGGGATTGGCCAATCATGCTGTGCCGGATGAAAAGTTGGCAGCCGCTGTCGACAAGACTTTGCAAGAGTTGCTCGGGCTGGGTCCCGCGGCCTTGGCTGTGACCAAGAAGGCGGTTTACGCATGGGATGCGATGCACTTCGACAAGGGACTGGCGCGCGCCGAGAAGATTTATCTGGAAGAGCTGATGAAAACGGCCGACGCGCAAGAAGGAATCAGGGCTTTTACAGAAAAGCGCGCGCCGAAGTGGACAGGGAAGTAGCGGATATGGACTACGAGATTACGCCTGAAGAAGTGAAGATGAACTTGGACCAGGGCGCGGCTTTCACGCTGCTCGATGTCCGCGAGCCCTGGGAGTTCGAAACCGCGCACATGGTCGGAGCGAAGCTGTTGCCGATGGGCGATGTTCCATCACGGGCGCATCAGGAACTGGATCCAGAAGATCACATCGTGGTGATCTGCCATCACGGTGTGCGCTCGATGAATGTGACCGCATGGCTGCGGCAGCAGGGATTCGAAAAGGCACAGTCCATGCGCGGCGGCATCGATGCATGGTCTCGTACAGTGGATGGGAATGTGCCGGTTTATTAGCAGCTGTCAGCTCTTAGTCTTTAGCCAAACCGGCAAGCCTAAGAGCTACAAGGCTAGACGCTAAGAGCTTAAGAATGAAAAAAGAACTTGTCGAACTCAACGTTAACGGACGCACTCACGAATTGGCCATCGAGCCGAGTGCGTTGCTGTTGGACGTACTGCGACAGGACTTGGAGCTCACCGGTTCAAAGCGCGGCTGCGATGAGTCGTCGTGCGGAGCCTGTACGGTGCTGGTCGATGGTGTGGCGATGATGTCCTGCACGCTGCTGGCAGCGAGCTGCGAAGGGCTGAAAATCACCACCATTGAGGGAGTAAGCGAGCACGGCAGCCTGGCCGCGATTCAAAAGGCCTACGGCGATTGGGGCGGAGCACAGTGCGGTTTTTGCACTCCAGGATTCATCATGACGGTAAAGTCGTTGCTCGCTGAGAATCCTGATCCCTCGGAAGCTGACGTTCGCCTGGCTTTGAGCAGCAATCTCTGCCGCTGTACCGGATACAGCCAGATGTATGCGGCGATTCGTTCGGCGCTTGCGGCGGAACGGCAGTCACTCCCGAGTCGCGAATAGCGAGTAGCGAGAATGGAAAGCAACTTCAGCATCATCGGGAAGCCCACCGCAATGATCGACGCGGCGGAAAAAACCACGGGCGGGGGCAAATACACCGACGATCTCACCGTGCCCGGAATGCTGATCGGCAAGATTCTGCATTCGCCGTATCCCCACGCGCGCATTAAGCACATCGATACGAATCGCGCCGAAGCGCTCGACGGCGTTGCCGCCGTGGTCATCGGCAAAGATGCGCCGAATCCTTATGGAATTCTTCCGGTTGGTCATGATGAGCACGCCCTCGCGCTCGACAAGGTACGCTACGTCGGCGATAACGTCGCATGCGTCGTGGCGATTTCCGAGGCGATTGCGGAGAGAGCATTGGAGCTCATCGATGTCGAGTACGAGATGCTGCCGGCATACTTTGACCCCGAGGAGTCGATGAAGGCGCAGACTGATCTCATTCACGACAACAAGCCTGGCAATCTGGAGAAAGACTATCACCACGTTTTTGGCGATCCATACAAGGGTTTCGCCGAGGCTGATCATGTCGCGGAAGCTCGCTTCATCGCAAATGAAGTGACGCACGCTGCCATGGAACCGCATTCCACGCTGGCTTCGTTCGAGCCCGATCCGCACACCGGAAAACTGGGAAGGCTCACGGTGTGGTCTTCAACGCAAGTGCCGTATTACCTGCAGCACAAGCTCTCACTGGTGCTGGAAATGCCGATGTCGCAGATCCGAGTGATCAAGCCGCTGGTGGGCGGAGGGTTTGGCGGGAAGAGCGAAGTCATTCCGCTGGAGATCATTGCTGGCGTTGCGGCGCGAAAAGCGCAGGCTCCGGTAAAGATCACTTATACGCGTGAGGAGGTCTTCTGGGCACATCGCGGACGGCCGCGGACCATCATCGATCTGAAGACCGGCATCAAGAATGATGGCGCAATTACTGCGGTGAAGGCGCGCGTGGTGCAGGATGGTGGCGCCTATTGCTCGTACGGAGTGGTTACGATTCTCTACTCCGGAGCGCTGCTGGGCGCTCTCTATGACATCCCGAACATTCAGTATGACGGCTTTCGCGTTTTGACCAACAAACCTGCATGCGGCGCCATGCGCGGACATGGGACAGTGAATGTACGTTTTGCGTTTGAATCGCAACTCGATGAGCTAGCGGCGAAGATTGGAATGGATTCCGCGGAAATCCGCCAGCGCAATTTACTCAAGCCGCCTTGTATCACGGTGAACGGCCTGCGTGTTCAGAGCTATGGTCTGCCGGAGTGCATCGAAAAAACAGTTGAGCGTTCGGGCTGGAAGCTGCGCAAGGGCAAACTTCCCAAGGGGCGCGGCTTGGGCATTGCCTGCAGTCACTACGTAAGCGGGGCGGCCAATTCGATTATCCGCTCCGATATGCCGCACTCGACGGTGAACATCAAGATCGACCGCGATGGTGGAGTTGTGGTGTACACAGGAGCCTCCGAGATTGGTCAGGGCTCGGACACGATGACTGCGCAGGTCGCCGCCGAAGTTCTGGGCTGCTCGCTGCCACGGGTTCGAGTAATCGCGGCCGACACCGATCTCACGCCGATCGATATTGGATCGTATTCCAGCCGCGTTACATTCATGGCGGGTAACGCGACGCTGCGTGCGGCGGAGGATGTGAAGAAAAGAATCGCGGCAGCGGCAGCAAAAAAGATGAATTGCGATACCGAAGAAATCGTGTTCCGCGATGATCTGGTCTTTAAGAAGGGAAGCAATCCCCCCGCAGTTAGGAAAGATCAATCCGAAGAAGTGGAAGTGACGCAAGCCGGCGCATCCGTGAGCGGACGCGTGGAAGGTCAGATCCTGCGGGGATCGCTGCAGCAGAAACGAAAAGACGAAGGTCCGAAGGAGTGGCTGACGTTCGAGGAAGCAGTTGTCGCTGCGATCGATTTCCACGGGGCGCTGAGCGGCACTGGTTCTTACGCTCCTCCCCAGGAAGCGCGTGGCGGCAAACACAAGGGCGGAGGCGTGGGGCCGTCGCCAGCCTACTCATATTCTGCGCAAGTAGCCGAAGTGAGCGTGGACGAAGATACCGGCGAAGTCACTGTACACAAAGTTTGGGCTGCGCACGATTGCGGGCGGGCGTTGAATCCGGTTTCGGTGGAAGGGCAAATCATCGGCTCGGTGTGGATGGGGATGGGCCAGGCGCTCACGGAAGAAATGGTGTGGAAAGATGGCATGCTGATGAATGCCGGCCTGCTGGAATACCGGAGCCCATCGTCAGTGGAGTCGCCTGAAGTCGAAGCCATCATCGTTGAGAGCATCGATCCGGAAGGGCCCTTTGGTGCAAAGGAATGCAGCGAAGGGTCGCTGGCTGCGACCATACCGGCAATTTCGAATGCGATTTACGATGCAGTCGGCGTGCGGTTGCATGAATCTCCATTCACTCCGGAACGTGTGCTGGCTGCGCTGCGAGCGAAGAGAAACGACAAGGCTTTAAATCTGACCGAAGGTATAGATCCCACGGCCCCAGCGCGGTTTCGCGAACATGGCGGAGCGCTATGCTTCAAGGGCAAAGGGCCGGAGCGGCATGCACTTGATCCGGCGCGGCGCGAAACGCCAGCCGCAGCCGGAGGTGCGGATTGAGCCTTCCGCAATTCCGATTGCTTCGGCCGCGGGCGATCGAAGAGGCTGTTGCCTACCTCGCGAAACATGCGGGCAATGTTCGGGTGCTGGCTGGCGGCACCGACTTGATTCCGTCCATGCGGCAGAAACTCTTTGAGCCGGCGAGTGTTCTGGACTTGCGCGGGCTTTCGGAGTTGCGTGGAATTCGACCGCAGACGAACGGCGTTGTAGAAATTGGTGCGCTGACAACTCTGAGCGCGATTGAGAAATCCACATACTTG
>DATNKA010000656.1:0-2760 GCA_035603655.1 Candidatus Acidiferrales bacterium
TAGACGGAATGTTCCGCCAGGTAACCGACATGGCGTGGGACAGGGCCGGTAACACTTACATCAGCGACGGCTATGTCAATTCGCGCATCGCCAAGGTCGACAAAAACGGCACCTGGATTAAGTCGTGGGGAGAACCTGGAGACCAGCCGGGGCAGTTCAGCACTCCTCACAGCATCGCCGTCGATGCGGAGGACCACGTCTACGTGGCCGACCGTGGCAATCGCCGCATCCAGGTGTTCGACAGCGAAGGAAAGTTCCTGCGGCAAATCACCATTGATGTGCCATTCGATCCGAACGCTCGCCCCGCCATTGGGAACAAGCCGGTCTTACCAATCAAAGGATCGCAAACGATGGCGCCGGGCTCGCCCTGGGCACTCTGCATCACGCCAGCTCCGAACCAAGTGTTGTTTAGTTCTGACGCTTATCCTGGCCGCATTTACAAGCTAAGCCTTGACGGAAAGGTGCTTGGAGTGTTGGGAGAATCCGGCAAACAACCCAAGCAGTTTGGGTGGATTCACGAAATTGCATGTCCGTCGGAAACGGAGCTCTATGTGAGCGAGTTGCTGAACTGGCGGATACAAAAACTGATTCTCAAAGCAGGTCACTGAGAGGTACTGACCAGAGAGCCCCGTTGCACCTCATTGCGGGGGCAATCACTGCTAAAGCCTGTGGTTGTTGAAAAACTCACTCACCGGAAAATGGCCGGAAGAACGTTGCCATCGGAAGCGCTACAAACAACAGTCTCAGTCGTAATAGATTTCGCGAGTAGAGCATTCCTCGCACACATGTAAATCGAACTCCAAAAGTTTTGCAGCTTTCCGTCAAAGAAAGCTGCGTAATCTTCTGTGGCTTCGGTCCAGAGTTATGCGATAAATGCTCATGAAGCCTGCAATCTACTTCATTGCGGAGCCGGATCTCCTGGCTTTGAACCACTCGCTCGACGAACTCTTGAGCGTTGACGAGCGCCAGGGAAAGATCGTGTAGATGAAATTCTTTGGCGGCTTTTCGCCGCCGGAGATCTCGGAAGCACTGGGAATCTCCCGGGCCACCGTCGACCGCGAGTGGGCGACGGCGCGGGTCCGGTTGCTTCGACAAATGAGCAAGACCGGATAGCCATGCTTATCGAACGTTGGGAGCGCGTGAAGGACTTATTGCATCAGGTGATGCCGCTTGCCCCAGAGGAGCGCGCCCCGTTTCTGGATCGCGCCTGCGATTCCGACGAGGAACTCCGCGCTGAGGTGGAATCGCTTCTCGTGGCCGATGAAGGTCTCCGCTCCAGTTTTATGCAGTCCCGCCCGGTCGGCGAACTGGGTGAGAACGCGTCGGACGGCAGCCAGAACCGGCCAGTGTCCGGGGTGCAAGCCGGGCAAATCTTTGCCGAGCGCTTTCAAATCGTGCGGGAGCTTGGCGAAGGCGGGATGGGCCAGGTCTGGCTCGCCGAACAGAGTTTTCCTGTGCGTCGGCAGGTTGCGCTCAAGCTGATCAAGGCTGGGATGTACGACAAAGCCGCGGTACAACGCTTCCAGGCGGAGCGCCAGTCGCTGGCGATCATGGATCATCCCGCCATCGGCAAGGTATTTGACGCTGGCGCGACCCCGCAGGGCCAACCGTACTTCGTGATGGAGTACGTGCCCGGTCTGCTGATCACGGAATATTGCGATCGGAAGAGGCTCAAGATCGAAGAGCGGCTCGGACTCTTCATCCAGGTCTGCGAGGGCGTGCAACACGCCCACCAGAAAGCCATCATTCACCGCGATCTCAAGCCCGCGAACATCCTGGTGGTGGAAGTGGACGGCAAACCAGTGCCGCGGATCATCGACTTCGGTCTGGCGAAAGCGATCACGACCGAGTTCGCGGGCGAAACGCTGCTCACGCAGCTGGGGAGCCTGGTGGGGACACCCGGCTACATGAGCCCGGAGCAGGCCGATCCGAGCGTGCCGGACATCGACACGCGTACCGATGTCTATTCGCTGGGAGTCGTCCTCTATGTATTGCTGACGGGGTCGCAGCCGGTCGATACGAAGCAGTGGAAGAACCGGCCGATCGACGAATTACTGCGAAAGTTGCGCGAAGAGGAGCCGCCAACCCCGAGCACCAAAGTCAATGCGGAACGAGATACATCGAGAGCGCGCGCCGAAGCACGCGGCACCGAGCCCAAGCAGTTAGTGAACCTGTTGCGGGGCGACCTCGATTGGATCACGATGAAGGCGCTCGAGAAGGATCGCTCCCGGCGCTATGGCGCGCCTTCCGAGCTGGCCGCCGACCTGCGCCGGTACTTGAATCATGAGCCGGTGGAGGCGCGTGCGGCAAGTGTTGGCTATCGCCTGCGGAAGTACACCCGGCGGCATCGGGTAGCTGTCGGGGTGGCCGCTGGATTGGTGTTATTGCTGGCGGCATTTTCCGTCTTACAAACGCTGCAGTTGCGCCGGATTACGCAGGAGCGCGACCGCGCCACCCGCGAGCGAGATCGAGCCACGCGCATCACCGACTTCATGACCGGGATGTTCAAGATTTCCGATCCGAGCGAAGCGCACGGCAACACCGTTACCGCCCGCGAGATTCTGGACAAGTCGTCGAAAGATATAAAGACCGGTCTGGCGAAGGATCCTGAAGTTCAGTCTCAGATGATGTCGGTCATGTCGCGCACGTACGCAGGCCTGGGTCTGTACGCTCGCGCCTATGAACTGGCAAAGGGTGTGTTGGACGCGCGACTACGTCTTCTCGGGTCAGAGGATCCAAAGACGCTGGAGTCCATGACGC
>DATNKA010000657.1:0-2382 GCA_035603655.1 Candidatus Acidiferrales bacterium
AAGTGATCTGGAACGGCAATAACGGGACCGACATTTTTTTCCAAAACGAGATGCCTTATGACCCACCCACCCAGGCGGCGTGGATGGAGGCTCCCGGGGTCGACGGCTGGGCGGCCTTCCAGGGTCGCCAACACGGCGATCAGCTTTAAATTTAAATTTAAAGGATAGGGTATGGGCAGCTACAGTTTCTTCAACCAGGGTGTAAACATATGGCTGCCAACGCGTTTGAGGTCCCCGGCACCCTGGCGCCGACGAGCCTGGATTGATTTGCTCACGATCCGGAGGGTCGTCGACGCAGCGGTTTCCTGCAGGTCTTATGAAGGCGGCGGCAATCGAGACGAAGGCTCGCGCATCAATACCAGGGCAGTCATGTCATCTGGAACCAACGGCTCACAGGTGAACTCCCCCACAGCATTCAAGACTGAAGCGCAAAGGGCTTGAGGATTATAAGAATCCGTGACCCGCAGACGTTCTTTTACGCGCTCCAAGCCGTATTCCACATCTTCAGCCTCGTTGTCTTTGCATTTGCCCTCAACCACTCCCCGCGAAACAAGCAGAAGGACGGCGCCTTTCTCCAGACCAATGGTGGGAGCCTCGCATGTGGCGTGGGAGAATAATCCAAGCGGCAAACCCGTGGATGGGAGCTCGACAATGCCGGTGCTGTCGCGAAGGAGTGCTGGCGTATGACCGGCATTGGTGTAGCTGAGGGTGCCGAACTTCTCGTGGTAGCAGCCTATAAACCCGGGGCATGAGCAGATGCCTTCGGCGGCTTCCATAAGGCCGCGATTGAGTCGAAGACAGAGTTCGCTCATGGCTTCAGATTCGTTGAAGTCGGGCCGGGAGAAAAGCTCGGTTCCAACCGTACGGAAGACGTTTCGCGCCGCTGAGAGGATTATCTGATTGGTTTCGCGGCGTCCGGCAACGTCGAGCAGGCCAAATAAGATTCGTTCCCGGCTCACCCGCAGAAAGTCGTAGAAATCACCAGCCGCTCGTTTTCCATATGTGGTTGCGGCAATCTCCGCGCCGTCTATCTTCGGAAACGCGGCGGTCGCGGGCTCGAGCGTTTGCAGAGGTTCGGGCTCACGGGGCTGGAATAGAGCACACATTCGACGCTGAGTCGTAAACCGAAACTAGCACAAGCGCCAGTGGCGGGCAAATCAGTTGTGCTCAGATGCAGTCGTGCTCCAGCACAAGAATGCTTTCCTAGTCGCCGTATTTGTCCGTGAGGTACTTGGCGAGGTCGGATTCAAGTTGGCCATAATCGGAGTGGATAGTTGCTCGCAGGGCGGCCTCGGTTGAACTTCCCTGGCTCAGAAGCTGCAGAATTCGCTGGACGTCCCCCATCCCGTTGGAGTCGTTGATATAGGAAACCGCAGCCAGCGATTCTGCGTAAGCGACGTAGGCCTCCGCGCCGGAGAAACGGAGGAAGCTTCCTTCCAGCAGGTTGAGCGGAATGTTGCGTTGTGCTTTGAACAACTGAGCCAAGCGGCGCCCATCGCCGCCTAAAGACTTAGGTTCAAGCAGCTGGGCAATCCCTTCGTGCAGCCAGGGCGGACACCGGCCCCCGGAAATCTGATTAATGAAGGAGTGCGCCAGTTCGTGCTTCAGGACTCGCGCCAACTCCGGCGTCATAGAGTTAAGGCCACTGATTGGAATGCGAAGCTTGCCGTCGTTGAGAGCTCCCGACCAGGAGGGGGCGCGGGTTACATCGAAGAAAGCTTGCTCAGTGTAAAGCGTCACAAGAATATTGTCGCGCGGTGGCGTGCCCAGGCTGCTGGCGAGATCATCGTAATCCGATTCAAGAGCCCCCAGGATTTGTTCACGAAACGCTTCTGAAGTCTGCTTGCCTTCGTAGTGCAGGACGAAATGACTGCTCTCGCGCTGGGCGAAATCGGTCTCGACGTTCTGTTCCCGTTGCGCTTTCTCGAGATATTTCTGGACGGCGGGATCGGGACGCAACTCGAGAGAATGTTTCCAGGAAGCCACCGCGTCTTTGGTGCGGTCCGAAGCCTGCTGCGCGTAGCCGAGAACTGTGTAGGCATCGGGCGAGCTGGGGGCCGCGCTCACCGCGCGCTGGGCATAGGAAAGTGCCTGCGAAGGGTTCCCGACGCGCACCAGCAGGGCCGCATAGTAAATAAGGACGGTAGAATTTTCCGGCTGGAAACGGAGAGCACTTTCGAAATAGCGGCGGGCCTGATCGATGTTCCCGCGGTCGAATTCGAACTTGCCGGCAATGAAGTCAGCCGTTGCGCTCAACTCTGCGTTGCCTTTGCTTTCAAGCTTCGCGATCGCGTCTGGGTCAACCTTGCCATCCTTCACAATCGTTTTCGGAAGATCGCCCTCGTTCGCGAGGCTGTCTACGGGGTTAAAGGCGGTAAGAAC
>DATNKA010000658.1:0-6407 GCA_035603655.1 Candidatus Acidiferrales bacterium
AGACCCCGGGGTGCGAAAACTCCAAGGGTCGTGAACATGGTAGAGCTCGGCAAGGCGCTGAACAGGCTGAGCGATCCCCCGTTAAAAGCTTTATTGGTTTACAGTTCCAATCCTGCGGCAGTCTGCCCGAACCACAACGATGTCGTCCGTGGCCTCAGGCGCCCGGACTTGTTCACCGTTGTGCACGAGCAATTTCTTACCGACACAACCGACTACGCCGACATCGTTTTGCCGGCGACCACGTTCTTCGAACACAAGGATTTGCAAGCGGCGTATGGCCACTACTACCTGCAAATTTCAGACCAGGCGATCGAGCCGCTGGGAGAATGCCGATCCAACGTCGAACTGTTCCGGGCGCTGGCGGCGCGCATGGGATTCAACGACGGGTGCTTCCAGGAGAGCGTCGACGAGATGATCGATGGCGCGCTGCTTTCGAATAACCCATGGTTGAAGGGAATCACTCGCAAGCGGTTGCAGAGCGAGAGCCACTTAAGGCTGAACTTTGCACCCTCCACCGAGTCAGCTTCCAAGCCAGCAGACGGCGCTCCGCAACCATTCCTTCCTTTCGCCCGAGGCAACTTCCGAACGCCGTCGGGCAGGGCCGAACTATACAGCGAGGCAATGAAATCGCTGGGCCTCGATCCCGTTGCCGAGTTCATTCCTCCCTCGGAATCGCGCTACGGCAGCGATAAGGCCACATTCCCGCTGGAGCTTTTAGCGCGTAAGGCTGACAACTTCCTGAACTCAACTTTTTCGAACCTGCCATCCATTCAGCAGATGGAAGATACCGATCTTCTGGAGATGCATTCCGCCGATGCCCGCTCCCGCGGCATCGTCGACGGAGCGCCGGTGAGGGTCTACAACCATCGAGGAGAAATTTTCCTAAAGGCGCGTGTGGACGGCGCCGTTCAGCCCGGAGTCGTCTCAGCCCGGCTGAATTGGGCGAAGTTGAGTCCTGGATTTCGCAACATAAACGTGCTGACCTCAGAAAAACTTTCCGACCTGGGCAACTCCGCCACGTTTTATTCCGTCTTGGTTGAGGTGGAGTCAACCAACTCCATTCCCTGAAGCCGCCGGCAAGAGTGGCAACTTGGACGCTTTATCATTCTCTACCGTATAATTGTCGTTTTCCTACATCCGAAAGGCTGAGGTCGTAGCGATTCATCTTCGCTTTCATACGGACATTGTTGTGCCCGAGGACGGCTGTGGCCCTTCCGCTACCGCGTCGGTTCCATCTCCTTCATTCGCACGGCTTTGCCGCCGAATGAAAAGGTGCGGGTGGCTGCTGGGAATTGTGCTCGCAGTTTTTTCTGCGGCGGCAAGCTGGGCTCAAACCGACGTTATCTCAGAGATCGACGTCCAGGGCAATCGCCGGATTCCCTCAGAGACGATCAAGGCTCGCATCTTCACTCACCCCGGGGACATCTATGATCCCGCCGGGCTGGAGCGCGACTTTAACGCCTTGTGGAACACCGGATACTTCGAGGATATCCGCTTTACCCGCGAGCAAACTCCCAAAGGCTGGCGCCTGATTATCCAGGTCAAGGAAAAGCCCACGATCCGCGAGATCAACTATGTCGGCCTGAGTTCGGTCACCACCAGCGACGTGCTGGATCGCTTCAAAGAGGCGAAGGTCGGACTGTCGGTAGAGAATCAGTACGATCCCACCAAAGTGAAGAAAGCGGAAGTAGTCATCAAAGGCTTGCTTGGGGAACATGGACGTCAGTTTTCTTCCATCAAAACGGAAGTCCGGCAGATCCCCCCTGCTGCCGTGGGAATTACGTTTGTCATCAAAGAAGGCCCCAAGGTCAAGGTGGGCAAGATCAAGTTCGAGGGCAATAAGAACGTCAACACGCGAAAGTTGCGTTACGCCATGAAGAACTTGCGCCCCATCGGCGTGCCCCACTCGATCTTTCTGGAAAACATCTTTGCCAGAACCTACGATGCGACCAAACTCGACGAAGATACCGAACGCGTCCGCAACGAATACCAGAATCGCGGCTATTTTAAAGTCATTGTGAACCAGCCGAAGACCCAGATTCACGATACCGGACACCAGGGGATGCATATCCCGCTTCTGCAAAGCGGCCGAGGCAAGGCCGTCGACATTACTATGCCTATCGAGGAAGGCGACCGCTACACTTTGGGGTCCATCACCTTCAAGAACAACAAGGCTGTGTCGAACACGAAAGCCCTGCGAAATCTCTTTCCCATCAAAGATGGAGAGGTCTTCAGCAAAGAAAAAGTGGCGAAGGGACTGGAAAACCTGCGCAAGGCCTATGGCGAGCAAGGTTATATCAACTTCACTTCGGTGCCGGAAACGCGCTTTGACGACGAGAAGAAACTTATTTTCCTCGACATCGACGTGGACGAAGGCAAGCAATTCTATGTTCGCCGCATTGAATTCCAAGGCAACACTACCACCCGTGACAAGGTAATCCGCCGCGAGATTGCGCTCGAGGAAGGCAACATCTATAACTCGCGGCTTTGGGAATTGAGCTTGCTGCGCCTGAATCAGCTGGGATACTTCGATCAGTTGAAGCCGGACGATCCGAATATCACCGACCGCAAACTGGACGAGAAAGACGGACTGGTCGACCTCACGCTCAAGGTTAAGGAAAAAGGCAAGAACAGCGTCGGGTTGAACGGCGGGGTCAGCGGACTGGAAGGCGCCTTCGTCGGCATTAACTATTCGACGAACAACTTCCTGGGTCTTGGCGAAACGCTTCAGGTACAAGCCAGCATCGGAAACCTGGCACGCAGCGTCCGCTTTGGCTTCACCCAGCCGTACCTGTTTGACCGGCCTTTGCAGTTCGGATTCAACGTGTACGTGAACAAAGTGAGTTACAACCAGGCGCGGCAGCTTTCAATTTTCAGCGGGCAGAATCTGAATCTGCCTAACGCCGTGCTGCAGAATCTCCAGAACTATACGCAGTCCAGCGTCGGATTCACCAGTTCATTGAGCTATCCGCTGCGGCGCTCCTTCAAACGCCTGGGAATTACGTATTCGTTCGACCGGTCCTCACTGCTGGCTCTAAGTTCAGCCTCGAAGAATCTGTTCGAGTTCCTCGCGTTCCGTGGCATTTCGGGTCCGAACGCGCTCGAAGGAATTATCACCAGCAAGATCTTCCCCAACTTCTCTTTCAATACCATCGACAGCCCGCTCTCCCCCCACCACGGGCAGCAGTTTACGCTGGGTGCGGAATTTGCCGGGATTGGCGGCACGGTTCGATCAATTCGGCCCATTGTGCAGTATAAAAAGTTCATTCCCGTAAACAACAGACGCAATGCACTGGGCTTCAATGTTCAGGGATCTTTTATCACCGGCTACGCAGGATTGGTCGCTCCTCCGTTCCAGCGCTCATACATGGGCGGCGAGAACGACCTGCGCGGTTTCGACATCCGTTCTGTATCTCCGGTGGCATTCCTGCCGAGTGTTGGTTCGATCACGCTCACCAATCCGGATGGAACTCCCGTCCCGAAGAACGCACAGAATCCTCTCCTGGGAAACTTAACTATACCGATTCCGGTGGACCAGATCACATTTCCCGGCGGCGATCTCAGCGTGGTTACGAACTTCGAGTACCGCATCACAATCTATGGCCCCGTGGCCCTGGCCCCCTTCTTGGACGCGGGAATAGATCCTATTCTCCGGCCATCCCAGTTACAGATTGCGTCGCAGCAATACGACAGCGTAATCAGCCAGCAGTTCGGATGTCCCATGCAGGATCCAGCCACAGCGACCCCCACGGGAACGGGCTGTACTCCTGGGAGCCTTCTGAATCCCATTCCGAAGCAGCAACTGGAGGTTTTGGGTTCTACGAACTGGAGACCGAGAATGTCCACCGGTCTTGAGCTTCAGATGTTTCTGCCCGTGATCAACGCGCCTTTCCGCATCTACTGGGCCTACAATCCCCTGCGGCTGGATAACCCAGCCACTCCCCCAATTCCGATCACTCGTTCCATGTTTCCCAACACCGCGGCTGGCGACTACACGTATCACTTGGCCGTCAATACCTTCGCCCCCAGCTTCCTGCTGCGGGAGCCCCGAAAAACCTTCCGCTTCACTGTAGCCACCACGTTCTAAGGGCCGACGCTGTTTTTGCATCACGCAACGATTCCGTGGGCGATAAAAGCCGGAGGCGGGTGGCCTCCGTCTGACCAACCAAGGACACCCGCGCTGGAAAACCCCGCAGCTCATCAACCTGTGCTGAGAGTTGACGGGACTCTGCACGCCGTCGCTTGTGCCGTTGGCCTCTATCGAATCGACCGCTTAGAGTACGTCGGCGGTGCAGGCGAACGATTAACTGCGCGGTTAATGCCGTCTGCAAGATGGACCAATCGTGGCAAAGCGCGGCGGCTAGGATTGCATGCATCCCGCGCCGCATCCGCATCGGTTTGACGCGGCCCGACGATGCTCACTATAATGGCCTCGATCCACACCATTGCAGAAAGCTGACCAAGGGTGGACGACACGTGCGCAACCCCGGCGTGTGATGCTGGCAATCCAGTGTGCCTTCCCAGCGTTGCCTGAAAAGGGTAAATCTGAGTTCATATTCCGGAGCCAAGTTTCGCGGAATCGAGTTTCGCGGAATCAGGTTCCAAGGAGTTTAAGCGATCCAATGACAAGCAAGCTTCTGCGTTCTTTCCTGGCCATTGCGGTTATCTCAATGATATCCGCCTTCGCCCAAACCAGCAGTGCGACTGCCCCCGCGAGCGGGGTTACTTCAGCCTCGGCCCCCACCGCCCCCGTCGCCACAGGTACCGGCACGAAAATCGGGACGATCAACATTGAGCAGGCCGTGGTCGGCACCAACGAGGGCCAACGCGATTTCGAAGCTTTGAAAAAAAAGCTTGAACCGAAACAAAACGAGCTCAAGTCTCAGAATGACGAACTCGAAGGCTTACAGAAACAACTGCAGACGCAAGGTGAGAAGTTAAACGAGGACGCCCGCGCCACCCTCGTGAAACAGATCGAGACCAAGAAAAAGTCGTTTGACCGTTCCGTACAGGACGCCCAGGAAGATGCGCAGAACCAGCAGAAAGAGATTTTCCAACGCATTCTGCAGAAGATGGCACCGGTGATTGTGAAGCACGCGCAGGAAACTGGGTTTGCCATGATTGTCGACACCTCGAATCCCTGGCCACAGAGCCCGATCCTGTGGTACGGCGACGGCGGTGACATCACAAAAGCCGTGGTGGAGCTCTATAACACGCAGTCTGGTGTACCGGCCCCGTCCGCTTCCGGAGCGTCGGCTCGTCCGGCAACTCCCAAGCCCGCCGCCCCTAAGCCAGCTACTCCAAAGGCTAGCGAACCGCCGAAGTAGTTTTAGACGACACCGCGTGTGTCGGTAAAGTTCCCGAAAAGGCCGCGTCCCGCGCGGCCGTTTTTTTTTCAGGCAAGCGCCGCGGAAGACAGTCCCGGTGTCCTTACTAACGACAGCATTCCGTTCAGGAGGACACCATGGTGGACCGAACTATGCTTGACCGAAGCCTGTTTGACCGAAGCCTGTTTGCTGACGCAGTCGAACCATCATGGGCAGAGCGAGCGCGTCGCGGGGGCACCATCGTGACCTCGTTCGGGTTGCAGGCCTTTGTCGTGGGCGTGTTACTGCTGTTGCCGCTCTTGCGCCCGATGGGATTGCCATCATTTCACCAGCTCTCCACGCCAATCAGTCTGGGTCAACCGACGACGGAGGCTCCAGCAGTCAGAGCGCACACAGGTTCAAGCATTGCTCCAACCAGGCCTACGGAATTCTTCTTCCGCCGGCCGTCGCCTCTTCCTGCTGTTGGCATGCCGGCTCCGATCGATGACGGAGCGCCCCTGGCGTCAGCCTCCGGTCCGTACATTCCCGGCGCCAAAAGCGGCGACACGAACGGGCCGAATTTGTTTGACGGTGGTACGCGACCGGTTCTGCCAGCGCCGCCCGCGGTGGTCGCTCATCCCCTCCGCCTCTCGCACATGGATGAGGGAAATCTGATCCGCAGAGTGCAGCCAACATATCCGGCATTAGCGCGCAGCGCCCGTATTCAGGGGACTGTCATGCTGCAGGCAGTGATCAGCAAGCAAGGTAGGATTGAAAATCTTGTCGTCTTGGCCGGCCATCCGATGTTGGTGCCGGCTGCTATCGATGCCGTGCGCCAGTGGCACTACCGGCCTTACATTCTGAACAATGAGCCCGTCGAAGTGGAAACTCAGATCACGGTGAACTTCTCGCTGGCTGGAAACTGATCGCCGATAAATTTGTGCAGGACTGGGGGAGAACATCACTCGGGAGTAGCCCGGGCGTAACCTGAGGGCGCGCGCCACTCCCGCTATAATCGACCTCAGTGGCGACTACAATCGAAATTCCGAGCCGCGTGGCTACCCGTCCCACATGGGCGGAAGTTTCCCTGACCACGCTGCA
>DATNKA010000659.1:0-3324 GCA_035603655.1 Candidatus Acidiferrales bacterium
CTTCACAGCTGCGGCCTTTTTCGGGAACATTTCGCCGATGCGTTTGATTTGCGCGCCGACGGCGCGGAGCTTTTCTTCGATGTGTTCGTAGCCTCGATCAATGTGGTAGACGCGGTCGATGATCGTTTCCCCATCGGCGACAAGGGCGGCAAGGACAAGCGATGCGGAGGCCCGAAGATCGGAGGCCAGGACAGCTGCTGCACTGAGCGGAGTCTTGCCGCGCACCACCGCGCGGCGGCCTTCGATTTTTATATTCGCGCCCATGCGCGTTAATTCCTGCGCGTGCATGAAGCGATTCTCGAAAATGTTTTCCGTGATGATGGACGCGCCTTCGGCTTGCGTGGCCAGCGCCATGAATTGCGCCTGACAGTCCGTGGGGAATCCGGGGAATTCTTCCGTGGACATGTCAGCGCCGGTGAAAGGATTGTCGCCCATTACACGCACGGAATCGGCGGTAGATTTTGTCTTAACGCCGACTTCTTTGAGTTTGCTGAGGAGCGCGTCAAGGTGAGTGGGATCGCACCCGGCAATAATGAGATCGCCTCCGGTCATGGCTCCAGCAATCAGGAAGGTGCCAGCTTCGATGCGATCCGGGATGATTCGGTGTTTCGCGCCTTTCAGTTTGCTCACGCCTTTGACGTGGATGGTGGGGGTCCCGGCGCCTTCGATCTTTGCTCCCATTTTGTTAAGCAAGGCGGCGAGGTCCGCAACTTCGGGCTCGCGAGCGCAGTTCTGCAGAATGGTTTCGCCCTCGGCGAGAGTGGCGGCCATGAGCAAATCTTCAGTGCCTGTGACGGTGATCTTGTCAAAAACAATTTCCGTACCTTTGAGACGATCAGCCGAGGCTTCCACGTAGCCATGGTCTTGCGTGATCCTTGCGCCGAGCTGTTCTAGTCCTTTGATATGCATATCAATGGGACGGCTGCCGATGGCGCAACCTCCGGGAAGCGAAACCCGAGCGCGGCCGCAGCGCGCGACCAGCGGTCCGAGAACCAGCGTCGAGGAGCGCATGGTCTTGACTAGCTCGTAGGAAGCTTCGGGGCTGGCGATATTCTTGCAGTGCAGGGTGGTGCGGTGCTGAGCGCGTCCGTAGCCGAGTTCGACCTCGACGCCCATGGCGGCGAGCAAGTTGCGAGTAGTTTGAATATCGCGAACCTGCGGGATGTTTTCGAGGATGACGGGTTCGTCGGTGAGCAGGGCGGCGGCCATGCACGGAAGTGCGGCGTTCTTTGCGCCGCTTATGCGCACCGTGCCGAGCAGTGGCTCGCCGCCGCGGATTACGAGTTTATCCATGGGTATGAGTTCCTGTTGAAAAATCCATTCTAGTGGGGAACTGGGATGGGGGTGGGTAATCGGGAGGGCACGGTCTTGTGGGTACCTCCGGAAACGCGCCTTACCACCGATAGAGTCTCACACTCAACGAGACAGCGATGTCGTGCAGCTTGTCACTTCCATCGCAGCCTGTCTACCGGGAGAGTCGGAGGTCGGGCTTCAGTCCAGAATGCACAAATCGCCGAATGTGCCGCTGTGCCAGATTCTGTCGTGGGAAGTTTTCTCCATCAGCCCCCAGCCCTCCTCGCCGGGTTTGGTTTTTACCTCAATCCACCGTTTTTTCACGCCTCTTAAGTAACGGCCATGTAACACCTGCTTTTGTCGCCGACGCCGCACAAGCTGCCTTTGTCGACCACCTCCGCAGAGTTCACCCTGTGCCCAGGTGCCATGTTCCCTTGGCCCAAGGGGTCCAGCCTTCGTCGCGGTTTAGAGCATTAGCGAAGCACTTCGTCGCCGGGTTTGAGTATTGGGTTGTCCTCGCTGGGTTATCACTGCTCTGTCGGGCTTTCGGATTCTTCACGCCTGCTAATAAGGGGGCCTTTTCCCCGCCTTTAGCTCGCCAATGATTTCCAAGCGTTTCACGAAAGACTCCGTTGTGTGGAAAAGCCATAGCTCTGAGAACCCGCCAGCTGATTCAGGGTCCATCCTTTCGCTAGAAATTCGAAAGGATGGGCATCTGGCTAGTCGGTGTCCGGCGGAGCTACCTCCGTGGTTGCCGTCTTGGTGAAGAAGATTCCCTGCAGCGGGGCGGGAATCGTTTTGTACGCCGATGCCTGGTGATGGAAATCAAAGAAGTCATGGAGATCGTTAGTCGCTCGCGCGTCGGCAAAGCCGAGATTGCCGAGGCCAAAGATTCCCTCAATAGCCTTCAGGATGCTGCCAAAATCGTATTTCAGGTTGCTGATATAGCCGACCTTGGTCGAATAGGCCGAAACCACCAGCAGTGGCACGCGAAACCCGAGTTGATAATCGTCCTGGTTGGCGCCAGCCTGGAACACCGGTCGCACGTGGTCGTACCAACCTCCCCAATCGTCCCAGGTAATGAATATGGCGGTGTCCTTCCAGTAGCCGGTACCGTCGTCGCAAGTCGTGTTATTTCCGATGGCATTGACAATGGCCGCCACCCACGACGGTCCTTGGCCGCTGTTGATCGGATGGTCCGAATACTGTCCGGCTGGAGTGATCCAACTTACTTGGGAGAGCGCGCAGTTGGCGATGTCGTTCAAGGCATCGGGTGGTGCAGTGTCGACGTAGCCGTTCGACTCGCCCTTCGTCCATTCCGGCCCGGTGCAAACGCCGCCCAAAGGTATGCAGATGTTCGCGAGCGAGTTTGGCGCCACCCAGAGACTGCTCTGCCCTTCGGCATAGTAGGTCCAGGTAATCTTAGGACGGTGCAGACTGAACAGGTGATCCATGGCATTGCGGGCAAAGCATTGCGCGGTATCGTCGCCAGGCGTTTCCGTGCCAAAAGGTGGGGCCCCGCTCCCGCTCGGTCTGATCAGCTGGACTGATTCTCCCGAACCACAGCCATAGTTGACACTGGGACCGTTCTCGGAGACAAAGATACCTACCGCGTCGTCCGCCGCAGAAGGCGCCGAAGTGGCTCCAAAAATAAATTGATGGGCCGGATAACTGGGGCCCTGATTGGTCTGAAACATCCGGTTGCCCCATCCATAGCTGGTAGCTAGGGTTATATAGGGATCGAGAAGACCCCCCCGGCTGCCGTTGCTGTTCGTTACCAGAGTGTTGTACACATACATGAACTGAGAATAGTTGTCAGCCGGGACCACACAGCCAAAGACGTTGGCGCCACAGTCTGTCGGGACGTTGGCTGCGGGCTTGCCGCTGACTCCCTGGTTTTTGAACTCAAAATTTCAACCGCTGATCGTTCCGTTGAGCTTGGGTCCGCCGTGGCTGTGGTCCAGATCGAAGTTGGTGGCTAGCCCGACCGGCAGTAATGGAACGGTCTGACCATCGGCATTCACATAAGTC
>DATNKA010000660.1:0-6696 GCA_035603655.1 Candidatus Acidiferrales bacterium
TCCAATACTTCGCAAGCATCCAGCCGTGCCAATTCTTGCCCCTCGCGCACGTCATAAAACGCGCGCACATAAGTCATCGGCTCAAGCGCGCCGCCAAAGCGCCGCTTCGACTTCTTTGCCGACCGCGCTACGCCGCGCACCTTACCTTCCGCGCGGGTAAAAAGCGTGACCAGCAGATCTGCCTCGCGCAGCGGATAAGTGCGCAGAACAACTGCCTCCGACTCCCTCAGTGCCATGAAATCCCAGCGGGTGGAGCGATGATTGTAAACGGACGAGAGACAGAGATGGAAAGAATCGGACTCCCTTCGCAGTCACAACGGATTGGTAGAGTGCGGTGGCGCGCTGTCGCCTAGTGGAAGAAAGACAGGTCCCGGGGTTAAACCTGCTGCTTGACGCAATTCTAACGACCCGACCGCTCCCCGGCCGTGCGATGCTGCTTTCCCACGATTTTGTTCTATCCAGAATCCAACAATCCACCTCGCCAACACAATCAGGAGATCTAATACCGCTGAGCTTCAATGCAAAGGTATCCGAAACGAGCAGTCCGCGCCGGTTAAACACCGACCGGGTACAACCCGTTCGATTCATTTGGTCGATTATGCACGTTACAACGAGAATTTTGTTCTCGTTGTAACGTCAAATTGCTGCACCGTTGGGATTCAACAGGGTATCAAGGGCGAGGCCCTTGGGTAGTCAGTATTGCCAACTTACTCCGGGCAGAGAGGGCACGCGATTGGCGCGATAGGCGTTCTCGTAATGATATAGCGACTCTTACATATTCTCTTGCAGCTGATCCGGATCCCAGCTTTCTCTGGATCTCCAACTCGTCTGCTAGTCCGATTTTTGCCCGTAGCTGGTGTCAGACAGAATTTCGAAGACCAGGGATTAGATCCGAACGTCGTAGAATGCGAAGTTACACGCGAGGGGGAACTTTGCGTGGCATGCATTCCAGGAAGCGCCCAAAGGAGAAGCAAAGCTGGTCCGCTGCACCTCTGGATCGATCTATGATGTAGTCATCGACTTGCGTCCTGATTCACCTACGGTCAAGCGTTGGATTGCTGTAAGGTTAACGGCGCAGGGCAACATGATCTATCGGCCAGAGGGTTGCGCCCACAGGTTTTCTTACCCCGGAGGACGACATCGAAATGTCGGAATTCTACAGTCCGGAATTAGCCCGAGGGGTTCGCTGGGATGATCCAACCTTCCAGATTGTTTGGCCGGAGAAAATTGAAGTAATATCCGAATGGGATCGCAACTCACCGATCTCGGACCTGGACCATGCCGCCCTTAAACAAAGTCGAAGGGAAGGACCTCACGGAAATCGGCCGGGAGTCGCATCCGTTCGCAGCTAAGCTTTATCCGAACTGCCGAAGCACCGCTGGCGAAGGGCTGCGGCAGACATTGGCGGCGATTCAAAAACGCAATCCGTTGCAGATCTCGGAAGTGACCAGAGGAACCGAGGTTTTCGACTGGAGCCTCCCCAAAGAATGGAACATCCCGGACGCCTACATAAAGGAAGCCACGGGAAATCGCATCGTCGATTTTCAAGCGTGCAACCTGCATGTATTGAACTACAGCACTCCCATTCGCAAGACGATACCGCTATCCGAACTGCGGCCACACTCGTTTACTATCCCCGAAGACCCTAACTGGATCCCCATATCTAGCAGAGTATTTCGTTCGCAGAAGCTGCATGTAAGGATTGCTCTGACTACAATCATCCTTTTGAGCGCGTCAGCCCAGGTTTGCCATTTGAATAAGCTCCTGCGATGTACGCAAGTACACCGGCAGGAAGTAGCTTTGAGAGGAGCAGTATGAGAGTACTTTTGACCGGTCACAAAGGATATATCGGCGCCGTGGCAGGGCCACTCCTGCGTTCTGCAGGACATGCAGTTGTGGGTCTTGATACCGACCTTTTTGCTGGCTGCGATTTCGGCAGTACCTCTGAGGACATTCAAGAGGTGCAGAAGGACATCCGGAATCTCACCCAGGGCGATCTCGATGGCTTTGATGCAGTCGTTCATCTGGCTGCCTTGTCCAACGATCCGCTGGGAAATCTGAACTCCAGTCTCACGTACGATATCAACCACAAAGCCTCAGTCCGTCTGGCTGAAATTGCGAAGGCCGCAGGGGTAAAGCGGTTTGTTTTCTCGTCCTCCTGCAGCACCTATGGTGCAGGCGGCGATGCATTGCGCGACGAAAACACGGCTCTCAATCCGGTCACGCCTTATGGTGAATCGAAGGTTCTGGTCGAACGCGATGTCGCGCCATTAGCCGATGAGAACTTCAGCCCAACGTATATGCGGAACGCGACTGCCTACGGCGTCTCTCCGCGATTGCGGCTCGACATCGTTTTGAATGACTTAGTGGCATCGGCATACACGACCGGGCGCGTACTCATAAAGAGCGACGGCACTCCGTGGCGTCCTATCGTGCACATTCGCGATATCATTGCGGCGATGGTTGCCGCGCTCGACGCGCCGCGCGAGATCGTTCATAACCAGACGTTTAATGTTGGCCGTACTGAGGAGAACTATCGCATCAGCGAACTCGCCGACATGGTTGCCGAAGTCGTTCCCGGATGTAAAGTGGAGTACGCTCCCGACGGAGCTCCGGACAAACGTTGCTACCGCGTGAACTGCGATAAAATCCACCGCGTGCTGCCGGGGTTTCGTCCGCAATGGACGGCGCGCAAGGGCGCCCAGGAACTTTATGATGCCTATCGCACCGCGGGAATGACGGCGGAAGACGTGCAGCGCGGCCGCTACCTGCGCATTAGCCAGATTCAACGCCTGCAAAATGCAGGGCGGCTGGATTCGTCCCTACGCTGGATCCAACAGCCCGCGGAAGCGGTGGTTGCCTGAGCTCGATTCCCCAAAAAGACTGAGAGATATTCGCAAAAACGCGTTCCGTCCTTAGCCAGCCGTTTTTGCGCCAAATGCGACTGAGTGGAGGAGCGCTAGCGGAAAATTGGCGCGAATTTCATTGCTGCCATGTCACTCCGGGATAAAGGCTTGGTATGCGGTAGCCCCGATACGCGCCGATGCTCAAACCACCCGCGATGTTCATTTGCCAGACAATCTGAGGGCTGTCGGTTTGGGACGCCTCTATGATTTGCGACCCCGCAAAGTCGGACGGCGCGCTACTATCAAACTCGACATCACCGTTACTCAAAACGTCGATACTCCCGCCCCAAAAGGAAAAAAAACCTGGGAGATACTGCCACTCTAAGGTGGCAACATTTGTGCTCTCGTCTGTTTGGAATATTGTGGCGCGGGTATAGCAATTCGGCGCCGGTGGTATGGGTGGTCCGCAGGGCAGTCCATCGGAGAGGATCCGATCATTTCCGTCGTCGTAGACAGCCATAGTCGTCTGGGAACCATTGACGCTCAAAATGTTCGGATAATGTTGTGCATAGAACCAATCGCTCGAATTACCAGCCAACAGTGTGAAGTCTCCGTCTTGTCCCATCTTCCACAAAACATTCCCGGAGCCGGTCCCGTTTGCGTAATCAATCTTCAGAATCCAGCTTTGGTTACGCATTGAGACGAGCAGATTGCCGTCAGCCGTGTAAACGAGGGCATTACTGTGCGTCCAATCGGGCAATCCAAAATAAGGGTAACGACTAACGTCCAGGTGATCGAAGGACGACCACGCCCAGGCCACGTTCCCGTTCACATCGATGTCAACCACAGCGTCACCAACGACCTGGGTCGTTCCAGGGTAACCGGGCAAATCAGTGAAGCTTTTCGCTATCTCACAAAGCGCGATCCAGTGGCCATTGGGCAAAACTAATACGTCATGGTGGAATGGGTTCCCGCCGGTGAGTCCTAGCGGCGGTGGGATAGTAAAGTCATAGAGATTGGCTTGAAGCGATTGATTCACTTTAGTGTACGAAACATCGCGAATAACGTTGCACGCCAGGTCGACTTCCTGCAAATCCATAGGACGAACGATGATGAAGTGCCCGTTTTGCAAGGGTTTGACCGGTTCCGCGTTACCGGGGCAAAACCAGATGACGTTGCCCTGAAGATCGACAACGACAGCTTGCGGGCCAGCAGTGGTGAGGCTAAGCAGTTCCACACCCGGGGAGGGCGTAAGCCCTGGGGTAGGCAGCGTGACACTGATCGCGGGAAACTGCGGGGACGAGGAGGCAGTGGGCGCCTGGGTAACAGGCAGTGGCCCGGTAGTGAATGGGGCGTCATTCGAAACGAAGCTGTTGGTTGCTCCCACGCATTGTGCCTGAGCCTGGGCACGCATGTGGTATGTGCTGGATGCTCTCATTCCCGCGACCAGGATGGTAGTCGTCTGCCGAGTGGCTGAGACCGGATACCATGAGGTGTTTCTCCCGTACGACGTATCAAGCCCAAACTCCACCATCACTTGCCCGGAACAGCCCAGCGCTGTCGTCACCGTGTATTGCGCCACCAACGGATTCTGAGTGGCCGCGACGACTGCTGTCCCAATCCCCGGCGGATCATTGAACCTTCCGCCGCCGCAGGCAGCTGTAAGAAGGACCAAACTGATCATTGCTAACAAAAGGAATGGCTGTAGCGGAGCCGATTCTCTCATCTTTTGGTTTTCCCCTTTGACGAGAAGACCTGCCCCCAGCCGTGAGCTGCGCTTTCACAATCGCAGCAGGTTTTCTGTTCGCGCAAGATCATACCTGAAACGGCGAAAATGCGTAGTAATAATTTGTAAGCGCACCGGCTGATCGTTTACAGAGCTGGTGCTGGCACTCTGCACTGGGGTGGTGACACGTTGTAAAACAAAAACCAATTGCAGTTACTGGAGCCCTATATGCAAGTGCCTATCCGTCCTCGCAACGCAGCTGCGCATCGGTTTCGCAACGTATAAAATTGGCGGGCGTCCCAGATCTGACTGAGTTCGCCTTAGCTGCGAACGAAGCCAAACAAACCATCGGATACGACATACTCACCCTCACCTATCTTGCCGGGAAGTAAAGGTTTGCGTAGCCTTATGACGGTTGAGAGTGCTAATTTTCAAGAGCGCCGCGCGATCTGGACCTTTGAGAAGCCTTGCATCGACCAGTTGATACAATTCAAGGTTTGAGGTCACATCTTCGGAACTACGGGATTTCTGAATTGATCATGCAAAAATTGCCGCTGCTCGCGTTGTTCATCGTTGTCACCGTCGGGTTGTGTTGTTCGCAAACTCTCAGCGATCCTTTTTCACAGGGCACATCATCTCAGGGGACGTCTCAGGGGACGTCCGTGGATTGCTCCGATCCGAGGGAAGCCAACAGTCCGCTATGCGGTTCCGCGCAGCAGCAAAGATCCCCTAGTATTCAAGGAATGGGAGGCTCGTCGCTGCCGATAAGCACGCCGGCATTAACCACGCCTTACGGTTTCAGTCCGGACCAGTACACTCCGACTAGGCCTCCGCTCAATCCCCCGCAAATCTGGCGCCGCCCAGTTCCGGTTCGGCCGGAAACTGAATTCGAACAGATGGTGGCCGACTCGGTTGGACGACCATTGCCATTGTTCGGTCAGTCGCTGTTCGTCCAGGCCCCAAGTACATTCTCTCCGGTAGACTTCATGCAGGTTCCGAGCGACTACATCATCGGCCCGGGCGACGAATTACAGATCAGGGTTTGGGGCCAAGTTGAAGCAAGCTTGCGGGTAATTGTGGACCGTTCTGGCCAAATTTACATCCCGCAGGTTGGACAGATATCCGTTGCTGGCATCCACTATGTAGATCTGGAACAACGCCTGAAAAATGAGATTTCGAAGACATTTAAGAACTTCAATGTCACAGCAAGCATCGGCCGGCTTCGATCCATCCAGATAATTGTTGTTGGCAACGCTCGTTATCCCGGAACCTATACCATCAGTTCGTTAAGCACATTGGTCAATGCGATTTTCGCCTCCGGCGGCCCAACCCCCCAGGGATCGTTGCGCCACATCCAGGTGCGCCGCGATGGGGCTACCATCACCGATTTCGATTTCTATGACCTTCTGATCAAGGGCGACAAATCGAAGGATGTCCGTCTGCTGCCCGGCGATATCCTGTACATCCCCCACGTTGGTCCCCTGATCGCCATCTCCGGCTCCGTAAACTCACCCGCCATCTACGAGATGAAGGACAACTCGACCCTGAACGATTTAATTGAGGTAGCAGGCGACCTGAGCACCGTCGCCGACACCAATAAGATCACCGTCGATCGCTTCGTGGAACACCAGGCTCGCAAGACTCTGGAGTTTCCCTACGATGCGCAGTCCCGTGCTCTGCCACTCCAGGATGGCGATATTGTCCGCGTGTTTTCAATCGTTCCCCGTTTCGAGGACACAGTAACCTTGCGCGGCAATGTTGCTAACCCCGGGCGCTATCCTTGGAAGCCGGGCATGCGCATCAGCGATCTGATTCCCGATGTCCAGGCATTGCTCACACGCCGCTACTGGCGCAATCGCGCCGCCATCGTCAATGGTCGCGCCACCGAATATCCGGTTCAGACGCCACCTCCACAGACGCAGAACAACCGCTCCACATCGAATCAACAACCATCCAATGGGACCGGGCCCAACAGCCCCGCAACACCGGGCGTTCCGGACTCAGCTCAGAATCCGAACTTTCCCGAAACCTTGCCCGATGCAGCGGGTTCCTCAAATCTGGCGGACGCTCTCTATGCGCAGAATGCGCTAAACCCATCTGGCAGCGATTCTTCGAAAACCGGCA
>DATNKA010000661.1:0-5537 GCA_035603655.1 Candidatus Acidiferrales bacterium
TATCGCAACTGACGGCGGAAACCGGCTGGACGAGGAACTTTATTGAGGCTCAACTCACCGAGGCAGGCAAGGCGGGGCGCGTGGCGCGGGCTGGAGAACTGCTCCTGCATTTTCCCGCGCTGGAGGCGCTGAAGCTCGACGTCGCAGCTACGGTCGAAGACTTTCAGAAAAAGAACCCTCTCGTCAGCGGGATCCAGAAACAGGAACTACGCGAGCGGGCGAGAGCCTCAGCCGAAGTGTTCGAAGTAACCCTCGAAATGCTTGTGGGTGAGAAAAAGATTGAAATTGTGGGTGACGTAGTGCGCTTACCTGGTCACGGCGTGGTGCTGAAGGATGAGGAGTCGGAATCGAAGAAAAAGATTGAGGACGCATTCGCCTCGGCGGGGCTGAAAGTTCCGGCGCTTCATGAGGTAATCGCCGGACTGAAGATCGACAAAGTACGGGCGCAGAAAATTGTGACCCTGCTATTGCGGGACAAGATCTTGGTCAAGGTTTCAGACGAGCTGGTGTTTCATCGTAGCGCACTGCAGGAGTTGCGGCGGCAGCTGGGGGCCTACAAGGCGAAATCGGCAACGATCGACGTCGGCAAGTTCAAGGAGCTGACCGGAGTGAGCCGCAAGTATGCAATTCCCCTGCTGGAATATCTGGATCGCGAGCGAATGACACGACGCGTAGGAGATGCGCGGGAAATTCTTTGATCACGGATTTCCGGGTCGACACGGATGCGGAAGCGGAACTTGGCTTATCCCTTTGATGTCCTGAAAGCGGTGGACTGCGACTTAAATTTTTTCCTCCGGAAATTCCAGTTCCAATCCCAGTGGATCCGTGAAGCGGTTGGTCAGGTTGGCAAGTCCGGCCAGCATGTGGATATCGACGATCTCGGGATCGGAGAAATGCTTCTTCAGTTCATCGAAGTCGGTTTCCGCGATTTCTTGCGGAGCGCGGGTCAGTCTCTCGATGTAAGTTAGCGCCGCTCGCTCTTTTTCACTGTATCGCGAATAGTTTCCTGTCTTGAGCGCCGTCCAATCTTCCGCCGTCAGACCGGCACGTTTCGACGATGCGAGGTGGTGCTGGGTGCAATAGCGGCATCGGTTGATGAGGGAGACTCGGAGATAGATCATTTCATACAACTTGCGATCCAAGGATCTTCCAACGGTGGCATAGAAGGTGAGAAAACTCTTAAGCATCTCGGGGCGATGGGCGAGGGCTTTCTGCACATTACCGGGCTTGCCACGGAGCGTGGTGTCGTAAATTTCCCGCACTTCCGGAGACGCGGACTCCGGAGCGATAAGGGTGATGCGTGCCATCGAATCCTCCAAGTTCAAGATTTCTCTCATGATAGATGAATCGCGGACGTGACGAATCGCTCATCGCGAAGTGACTGGCGTACTATGACGTCGTGAAGGTGCAGAGCGCCAAAAAGACAACCGCCGAAGCCGTGCGGTTATTCCCCGGCCGGGACGCATGGCAGAAGTGGCTGGAAAGCAATCATCTCAAATCCAATTGCTTATGGTTGCGGCTGGCGAAGAAAGGTTCAGGACTGAAGTCGGTTTCATACAGCGAAGCGGTGGAGATTGCCCTTTGCTATGGCTGGATCGATGGCCAGAAGAAAGCTGAAAGCGAGCAAGCCTGGCTGCAGCGCTTCCTTCCCCGATCGGCGAGAAGTATTTGGTCGAAGATAAATCGGGAAAAGGCGCTTGCGTTAATCGCGCAGGATCACATGAAATCCGCGGGCTTGAAAGCCATAGAGGCTGCGAAGGAAAACGGGACTTGGGAGTCCGCCTATGATTCGCCCCGGTCGGCCGAAGTGCCTACCGATCTGCAGGCGGCGCTGGATGCGAGTCCAAGGGCCCGGGAGTTCTTCCAATCGCTCGACCGGGCGAACCGATACGCGGTACTGTTTCGGATTCAGACCGTGAAGAAAACCCTAACCCGGGCTGCGAAGATTCGTCATTTCGTAGAAATGCTCGAACGAAATCAGAGAATTCATGAGCCCCGCAAATTGCGCGGCCACTCGAAGTAGGCGGTAAAACATGGCCAGAGTCAGGATTATCGGAGCAGGATTGGCTGGATCGGAAGCGGCGTGGCAGTGTGCCAATCGCGGCGTGGAAGTTGAATTGTTCGAGATGCGGCCGGTGCGTTCGACCCCAGCGCATCAGACGGCAGATTTCGCCGAACTCGTATGTTCGAACTCGCTGAAATCAGATTCTGAGAACACGGCGCCATGGCTGCTGAAGGAAGAGATGCGGCGAGCGGGATCACTGCTGTTGGATATTGCGCGTCAGTGTGCGGTTCCGGCGGGACATGCGTTGGCGGTGGATCGAGTCACATTTGCCGCAAGAGTGACGGCGGCGATTTCGCGTGAACCGAAAATTACCCTGCGGCGGGAAGAAGTGACGCGGATCGAAGAATCTGACCACGGGGTCACAATCATCGCTAGCGGTCCTTTGACCTCGGACGCCCTGACTGGAGAAATTGCGCGGTTGAGCGCATTTGACGGGCAGTCGAAGCCTCACCCGGCCAATCGTCCGCCCGGTCAGGAGCCCGCCCCACCCGCTCCTTCCTTATATTTTTACGACTCGATCAGCCCGATTGTGGAAGCGGATTCGATTGACATGTCGCGGGTATATATGGCGGCAAGGTACGACAAAGGCTCGGCTGACTATATCAACTGCCCAATGACGCGGGACGAATACGATTTGTTTTACGATGCGTTGCTGGCGGCGCAGTCTGTGGAGGAACGCGATTGGGAGAAGTTGAATTACTTTGAGAGCTGTTTGCCGATTGAAGAGATTGCGCGGCGCGGCCGGGATACGCTGCGCTTTGGTCCAATGAAGCCGGTCGGGCTGAAGGATCCACGTACGGGGCGAATGCCGTACGCGGTGGTGCAGCTGCGCCAGGAGAATCTGCGAGCGGATTCCTTCAACCTTGTAGGATTTCAGAATCATTTGAAATTCGGAGAACAGGCGCGTGTGCTGCGCATGATTCCTGGGCTGGAGGGCGCGCGGTTTCTGCGCTATGGCCAGATTCATCGCAATACCTACATCAACAGCCCGGCGCTGCTGCAAGAAACGCTGCAGATGAAAGCACACCCGCGCGTTTTATTTGCCGGACAGATTTGCGGCGTTGAAGGCTACGTGGAGTCAATTGCAACCGGGCTGATGGCGGGAATGTTCGCGGCGCACTTGGTGCACGGAGTTCAGCCGGTGGCGCCGCCGCGGGCTTCGGCGTTCGGATCTCTGACGCATTACGTCGCGCATGCGGAGGCGAAGAATTTCCAGCCCGCGAACATTACCTTTGATCTTCTGCCTGCTCTGGAGAAAAAGATTCGCGATCGCAAACAGCGGCATCGGGCACAGTGCGAGCTGGCGCTAGGACAGTTTGACAAGTGGATGGAACTGGCAGGAGCGACGGCAGTCAAAGCTTGAACTGCGGAGGGCTCAGACAGCGGAGCGCGGAGAGATGCCGTTGGTTGCGCAACTTGAGATTCGCCGGGCCGGGCCGGAGGATGCGGCCGTAGTTGCCCGGGTGCTGCATGAATCGTTCGCTGAATTTAAACCCCTTTACAGCGATGGCGGCTTCGCTGCGACGACACCCCGCGCCGAGCAGGTTCTCGCGCGCATGGGGGAAGGACCGGTTTGGCTGGCGCTTCATGGAGGTGTAGCATTGGGCACGGTCGCCATCGTGGTAGGAGGCGCCTCAGCCTACATACGTGGCATGGCCGTTTTGCCGGCGGCGCGCGGCTCTGGGACAGGATCTGCTCTCCTGCAGCACGTAGAAAACTGGGCCGTGAAGGCGGGATGCGCCAGATTGTTTCTCAGCACCACTCCATTTCTTGGTGCGGCTATCCGCTTGTATGAAAGGTTTGGCTTTCATTTCACAGATGAAGAGACGCACGAGTTATTTGGTACTCCCCTCTTAAGCATGGAGAAGAACATCTCTTCGCTCGGGTGAATACAGTGGGGCACCCTATGCAGTTTTGCCAAGAACTGCTTATCCAGCACAACGCCGGGGACTACGCGAAGTTTTCTGCAACAAAACCCGGCAAGGATTCGTATCCCAGATAGTGAGTGCAGACCGGCCGCGGCAGGCTTACGTTCGTTGCCGTGTCCCGTCCAATCAAAGAAGCGCCATGACCCTGCGGGACCTCATTGTCGATGTCGTGCGCACCTTGTGGGCACACAAGCTGCGCGCGTTCCTCACGATGTTTGGCATCGCCTGGGGGATTGTGTCGATCGTGCTGATGGTGGCGGCCGGCGAAGGTTTGCGCAAGGGGCAGGAGGAGCAATCCCGGACGCTGGGCAAAGATGTGATGATCGTCTTCCACGGCCGCACCAGCCTGCAAGTAGGCGGAACCCACGCAGGGCGACTGATCCACTGGGAGGATCAGGATGTGCCGGTGGTGCAGGCCGAGGGGACGGATTGCGAATATGCTATCCCGGAACTGGAGCAGCAGACCGTTTTAACCCACAGCAACTTCAACAACGCGTCTCTCACGGTAACCGGATCGTATCCGCAGTTTAGTGAGATCCGCAGTCTGAACGTGGGGCTAGGCCGTTTCTACGATTGGAACGACATGCGCGAGGCCAGGCGCGTCGCGTTCCTGGGATCGGACGCAGCCAAGCAATTGTTTCCAGGGCGCAACCCGGTTGGCGAAAATGTTTATTTGAATGATTTCCCGTTCGTCGTGATTGGCGTCATGGCGAAAAAAAAACAGGATTCAAGTTATGACGGCTGGGACGTAAACAAGGTTTTTATTCCGTTCTCTGCGATGCGGCGCGACTTTCCCGACAAGCCTCCGGGGACGCCGACCACGTTCGACCAATTGCTGGTGACGCCGAAATCCGTGGAACAGCACGAAGCTTGCAAGCACGAAGTGCGGGTCGCGTTGGCGCGCATGCACCGCTACGATCGCAACGATAAGGAAGCATGTCCCATATGGGATACGGTGCAGGAGGCCAAAGCATTCCGGCAGATGACCGACGGCATGAAATATTTCTTGGGCGCGGTAGGAATCGTGACATTGCTGCTTGGCGGCATTGGCGTGATGAACGTGATGCTGGTTGCCGTGCGAGAGCGGACGCGAGAGATTGGCGTGCGCAAGGCGATCGGCGCCCCGGCTGGAACAATCCTGAGGCAGTTTTTTGTCGAAGCACTGATTATTGCATTACTGAGCGGAGGGATCGGCCTGGGGGTGGCCTTCGGATTTTGCGCGCTGGTGAACTTGTTACCCATGCCGGATTTTTTTGCGGGTCTGATTCCGGACTGGACTTCGGGTCTCATCGCCGCCGGTTTGCTGGGAGCGATTGCGGTGGGCGCAGCGCTGTATCCGGCACGAAGAGCGGCGTCGATTGATCCTATTGAGGCATTGCGCTACGAGGCCGGTGGATAGCGGCATGCTCATTGAAATCATTCTAGAAGCCTGGATCGCGCTGAAGCGAAACCTGACGCGCAGCTTCCTCACAATGCTGGGAATCGTTTGGGGGATTGCTACGGTCACGTTGCTGATCGCTTACGGCAGCAGTTTTCGCAGCATT
>DATNKA010000662.1:0-2264 GCA_035603655.1 Candidatus Acidiferrales bacterium
GTGCTCTTTCTAACGCCGGTGGTTTTCGCAACAATAGCCCAAAGTGCGAGCAACAGGGAAAATCAACCGAAAAACGCAGGAAAAGTCCAGATTCCGAATCGCCCCACCGTCCCTTTATTCACCAGCACGCAAGGCAAGGAGAAAACGGAGATCGGTTTCGACCCTGCGAGTGGCATGGTCACGCTGAAGCTGTTGGTGCAGGATCCGAACGGATACTTCATTCCCAATCTTGGGCGAGACAATTTTGTTGTCTATGAAAATGGAGTCAGGCAGCAAAACGCGACGGTCGATATCGAGCACGCGCCCGTGACCTTGGCGGTTCTGATGGAATTCGGGGGGCGGGCTCCGGGATTGAACCGCCAAATGGGCGACGAGGTGCCCACAGCGGCGCAGCAGTTACTGGATGAACTCGGCCCGGAAGATAAAGTGACGTTCTGGAAATATAGCGACCAGGTTCAAAAACTGGCCGACGAAAATCAAAGCCGCGACGCCGTTAAGACTGAACTGATCACGATGGGGACCCCGGCAGTCTCCGAGACTAACCTGTACGACGCGGTCATAGCGACTATAGCGGAAATGAGGCCAGTGAGGGGTGCAAAGGCAATCGTTCTGCTGACTTCGGGTATCGACACCTTCAGCAAAGCTCACTATGAGGACGCGCGGAAAGCCGCCGAAGAATCCGATGCGCCAATCTACGTTATTAGCCTGACTCAAGTACTTCACCAGATTATGCAGATGCAGGATCGCCCCCTCGTGAATGTAGATTGGGACAACCCGGAGCACCAGCTTCAAGAGATTGCTCGTATATCCGGTGGACGTGCGTACACTCCGTCGAACACGTCCCAGTTGTCTCCGGTTTACGACGACGTGATGGAGAATCTCAAGGTTCGATATGTGATCACGTACAAGTCGTCCAACAATGTCGACGCGAATGCCCCGCGGTCGGTTCGCGTTGAGCTAGTGGATCCACAGACCCGGGGGCCGCTTGTAATTCGGGACGCCAACGGCCGAATTGTTCGTGCCAGCATGATTCTCCAGGAAAATTATGTGCCGAGCGCGGCAACCGGTCACTAGAAACAGTCTCAAAAGTGACGTGGCAGTTGGGCCCTTCGAGATCGATCCCCTCTATTTGTTCCTGTGCGCTGTAGAATGCAGCAAACGAGGCGGCGGCGAAGCCGCCTGGGAGTTGTTGGGAGCCCTGACGTCCGCAGATCCGGCGACCCGAAGCGTCGCTCGCGTTCTCTTGAACAGATGCTAACTCGCGGCTCAACCTGGAAGGGGAGTTCCTTCTGGCGATTTCCGCTGACGCCGCAATGACCGGTGTATACGACCCGCTGCAGGCCACGCTCTCGGTCCTGATTGCAATATCTGCTTCCTACGTAGCTCTCGATCTCGCTGGACCGGTAAACAGCGGCGAGCGGTCGCAAGACTGACCTGGCTGATCTGCGGCAGCACAGCGATGGGCATCGGCATCTGGGCGACACACTCCATCGGGATGCTGGCTTTCCACTTCCCTCGGGAACCGGAAAGCCGTCCCCCTGCAGCCTACGACAAGCCTTAGTCGCGATATTCCTTACTCTTCAAATAGACGGTGGAAAATGGTCAAACATCTTCTCCACCGATTTGTCGAGATCCTTTAACGCTTTGGCCGGTTTGTCGGGTAGGGTGTCGGTTGCGGATCCTCGCCAAATCAGTCTCTTGCTTCTGCTATCGAACATGTCGACCACCAGGGAGCCAACCTCATAGTTGTCGACGTAGGTGGTCGCCTCCCCGAACCCACTCCAGCGCCATCCCGGAAAGCCGTCGTAAAAAGTTCGCAGTGTGGGTCTTTCGTGGGTGGTGCCGACTGCCATAATCGTCACATCTCCGTCCGACGGAGCCTCTGACCAGCCTTTCTTTGCCAACTCCCTGTCTACCGCCTCCTTAATGCGGTCATCCCAGAGAGGGTTCGGTGTCTCAATCTTGCCCCAAGAGTAGGTCTTGTATTGCGAAAAGTTTGCGTGGTGGTCGTAGTCGGTCTTGACTTCGCGAGAAAATGCCGGAAGCGTGATGGCCAGCAGGACGGCGACAAAGAACAGAAAACGGACTTGGAATCTCATATTTTCTCCTTCGTTTTTCCTATCCGACTCACGACTGCCGGCCGGACGAATCTGCCAAGATCCCAGACTGAACAACTCAGGTTCGACCCTCGACGGTCTAAATTCCAGGGTCTTCAGCTAGCGATCTCTAGCAGGGATGCTAGCGATTAGGGGTGCTTGGGACAA
>DATNKA010000663.1:0-3669 GCA_035603655.1 Candidatus Acidiferrales bacterium
TTTGAGTATCTGATCAAGCCAGGCCTCGTACTCTTCGCTCGGGACGCTGCTCCCAGACCGGGCTGGCGGAATCGGCTCGACGATCATCCGTTCCGGTCGTGCGCCGCTTGCCAGGGCTACCGACAGGGCCTCGTCATAGGCTTGCTCGAAGACCTCGCGACCCTCTGACGAGGTGATGTACTCGCGCATCGTCCCTCCCGCGACTGCCCCGAGGGTGGTAACCGAGCAGTTCAGCAGGAGCTTGGACCAGACAGCCCCGCGAAGATTTGGCGTGACCCTTAGCTCCACCGCGCGGCCAAGCCATTGACGAACTCGCTCCACCCGCTGGCTTTCGCCACCAGCAAGCTCACCGATCAGTAGATGACCCGCGTTGCGCTGCTCGTAAATACCCGGTTCAGTCATGGTCGCGCCAAGATTGGACAGACCTCCCAGCACGGATTCCCCGAGCCGGTCCCCGAGCATCTGGGGCACACCGCCGTTCTGAATCGGCAGCAGGGTGCCACCTGGTTCGAGCAGCCCAGACAGCTTTGACGCCACCTCGATGGCGTCGTGAGCCTTGGTAGCCAGAACGATCAGATCAAACCTGCTGCCGGTAAGATACTCGTCTAAGGGGGCGACCTCCACGGTCTCGACCGACACTGCGCCTCCCACACCAGTCACCCGTAGCCCGGATGCTTTCAGCCTCGCTGCCGATTCGGCGTTCCGGGTCGCGAGCCAAACGGGCGATCCGGCCGCCCGCAGTCGGGTAGCAATCAGTCCGCCCAGTGCTCCAATACCCACGACTAGGGTTCTCATGCGCCCTCCTGCAACCTCGCTCTCATTCGCGAGGTACGATCCCGGACTACACCTCCACGATTTCACACTCCGTCGTGCTTGATAACGTTCCTCTCCCAGCTTTTAGAAAAGCCGTGACAATGGGATGCGGCCTTTGGCAGCGATCTGGATTGTGGCACAATCAGTGTTGCCAGGAAGAATGGATGCGCCGGTCGCAACAATCGGCGTTGAACTAGGGGAGTCTCCCGCGCCGACCTTATGCGGCACGCCGCCGGCCGTGGCAACCACCCATACTTCCTTGGGCATTGGGCCTTCCGGGGAGTTATTAACGTTGGTCGGAGTCTCGTCGTCAAGACTCTCGCCCCGTGTAAAGGCGATCGACTTCGTATCCGGCGACCAGGCGAGTTCGCCGATATCGAAACCGTCGTCCTCTGTGTACGGTGTGATCTGGCGCGCTTTCGCGCCATGGGAGGGGTCTGCTACCCAGATATTACGGCAGCCCTGCGCGTCGAATACCCACGCCACGGCTGCGCCCGTGGGCGCGGCCACCATGTCGTACGGAAATGGCGCCTGCATCACATCGTTGAGTGTAAAGGCCGCTGGATGGGCTCCCGCAGCCTGCGTCAGGAATAGGGCTGCGCAGGCTGCCGCCGCGCTCCAGAGCCGCAACTTTCCCAAACCGAAGTCAATCATGCGTCTTCTTTTGTGACTATTCAGAATTTGGTATCCCATGCAAAAACAATGCGGTCAATTTTTTGGCCGAACCCAAAGCTGTCGACGCATCCAGTCGCAGAAGTGCGGGACTCTCGTAAACGCTCCTCATAACCCGGCATTTTTCAGGTACTTCGCGGGCAGCTTCAGCCCTGGTCGCTCATCATCAAAGATGAGGCTGGCGATCCAGAAGCGTCCGTGAGCATGCACAATCTGGAACGAATCGATGCCTCGCGAGGATGGCTGGGCGTCGTCCTTCGCATCCCGGCTTTCCTTCGTGCTCCACACCTCGACAAGATTGCCAAACTCCTCGACTCGTTTCACGATGCTGCGCTCGAAGAAACCGTTCGTCTTGAAGTAGGGATCGTTTTGCTGCTTGAACATGTCGGGAGTCAGGAAAACGGCATCACCCTTGCGTGCCGGTGCATCCTTTCTGGCCGCAGACTCCGGAACAATCCAGGCAAGCCGCCCGTCGGGCACAAACAGCGCGCGAAAGCGGTCCCAGTCGCGCTGTCCAGCTGGGCCGGAGACCACGTCATAGAGCGAAGCTACCAGGTGGTCCACAGTGTCCACGTCGCCGGGGTTCTTGGCCGCAGGCCAGTCAGGATGCCCTGCGAGTGTCCCGACTGGCGGAGGCGGCGCAGATGCGGCAGCAGTAGACTGCTGTGCGGTCGCATTGAGCGTTAGTCCAATAAGAAAACAACACAATATAAGATTGCAGCTGCGAATCATGAGATCATCTCCTTGTTTTATTAAGTCAACCGGTGCGCTATGCGGTGAGAACCGGGCCAATTCGGGTCCCGGTCACGGTTCTTTGATTGAGCGTTGCGATCCTATTCGCTCCGTTCAGACGCGTTTGCGGAACTTTGACTTCACGCGTCCAGTGCCAACGGTCAGCCTGATCGGAGCGTAGTGACTGGATCGACGCGCATGGCGCGCAGCGCAGGGAAGCAACTGGCGGCGATGGCGACGGCAGTGAGCACGGCGGTGACGCTGGCGAAGATGGAAAGATCTCACCAGCATGCGAACCGCGTACCGCAGGTCCTGCGTGAGGGTCTCCAGAAACGGCAGCCCCCTGCTCAGCGTGGTGGTTCTCGCGGATAACCTCCGCAGCGCCCAGCTTCAGTGCTGCCTGCCGCGCCTTTGCGGGCGACATTCCGGCGCGAAGATTCTCGTCTGTCTGGAACGCGAGATATTCGGCGAGTTTATCCTGGAGGCGCTGGCCGGCGCGCCTTCCGGCGGTGAAGTTCGAGAGGCGAATGAAAAAGCGGCGCAGAAATCTCATGCCAGGCCCTCGGCTTTGAATTCAAAAAAGCGCGCGATGATAGCCCCGCGCGGCTCTCTACTTAGACCAGGGCGGAACCACGCCGTTGCTGCGCGCGTACGCGATCGACTGCCCCAAGTGCTCGTGTTGATCTTCGAGATTCAGCATCAGCGCGTCCTGCTTCGTCATGTCTTCTCCGAACAGTTTCACCCGCGTCTGCAGGTCGTTGTCGGAAAGTCCCATGATCGCTTTTTGTAGATTGGCGTAAGAACCCTTAAGAGCGTCTTGCATTTTCCCCGGATCGGTAATGGGCGCGGGCTCTGCCCCCTTATTCGGTGTGCCCGAGAGAGCATCGGCGAGCAGGCCATTCTCTTCAACGATCAGGTTGAACACGTCGCTGACGGAGCGAACGCCCTGGCCGGGCTTCCAGTCGTACTTGCCTGCCATCACGCGCGTCAGGCCGGTGAATTTCTTGGAAAGCGTTCCGGCATCGTCTCCGAAGGCCGCCTGGATCTTTGTCGGCTGCGCCTGCGCCAACGGCATCATCAGAGCGATCGCGAGTACATACGCTCCGTACCGCGTCAAAATCTTCTTCATGAAAAACTCCTTTACCTCAACCTGAATGGTCCTGCTCGCTGAACATATGTCGCGAAGAACCAATATTTTCAGGAAAAGTGACATGCGGTGTCCGCGATGAGGCAAGCGGCAGGAATTAGCTGTCAAGAGGCATTTGGAGCTCTCGACGGCTCTGTGCTCCGTGATGTCCCCTTCGACGCTACAGCTATAATCCGTGCCGGAGGGTCAACGCCGATTTGCTACAAGCCACGCCAGACAAGGGACGGAAGAAATGGATTTTGATCCTGTGTGGATGGACGATTGTGGCGCTGTTGTTTGCTGCGCAACAGATCGTGGTGGAAAAG
>DATNKA010000664.1:0-2852 GCA_035603655.1 Candidatus Acidiferrales bacterium
GGTCGGGGTTGATGGTTCGATCGCTCCCCGCCACTACCATCCAGCTGGGTTTGGTTCTCCAGGCAGCCGTGGTGATCGTCGCTGAGAAATTGTCCGCAAAGTTGAGTACCTGGGAACGCGCCATGAATGCGGCCCGGTCGCCGGGAAGGTCAGCTGCAAACAATTCATGAAATTGCGCCGGGTCGATATATGTAAAACCGTCCGGCGTTTTCTTTATGGCGCCCGATTTCGCAAGATCGCTCGGAAAGCGCTTTCCGTCGTCGGACTCTTTCTCGCCAGAATCCGGCATGTGGGCCGCGACGTACACTAATCCGACAACCGATGGATCTGTCCCGGCTTCCGTAATTACTGATCCCCCATAGCTGTGAGCGACGAGGATACAGGGCCCATCTTGTAGCGCCAGGATTCTCTTCGTAGCGGCGACATCTTCCTGGAAGGAAGTTTCGGGTTCTTGCACGATGCTGACGTTGTAGCCATCCTTGACAAGGATGTCGTAAGCGCCCTTCCAGCCGGAACCGTCTGCCCAAGCTCCGTGTACCAGCACGATGTTCTTGATCGGCGTACCAGATGTTTGGGCAACAGAGTTGCGAGATATTCCAAGGGCGCACAGACATATGAGCCCCGCCTTTAAGTAGTTCGCGATCATAAGCCTCCTTAACAGTCGTTTCTTCGTGGAGCACTTCGCTTGCCAGTCAATTGAGCAATAGCCAACATATCCGAAGCCTGATACAGACAATCGAATACAGAGAGAATGAGGCTGGGCGTACTTAGGCCTTGCTTAGCGGGGACGGGTGAGCCGACCGTCGGCATGTCGACGGACGGTCCGGGATTTGGTCGTCTCAATCGGCTAGCCGCGTAGAGCAAGCGACTAGTTCGCGGCACTTGTTTCCTATCTGAAACGAAATTTTGCTACGCCGTATTCAAAGAGCCTTGGTTGGAGCGGGCAATTCCAAGTTTCCGCATACGGGTATATAAGGTGGTGCGCTTGATTCCCAAGCGAACTGCGGCCCCGTTCGGACCCATAATAACGCCGCGCGTCTGCTGTAGCGTCCTCAAAATGTGCTCTCGGTTCACATCGTCAAGAGTGCCCGACGGTTTCGACGAGTCAATCTGTGCAGCCGATCTCAATCTGGCCAGCGGGCAGCGAAGGGTACGGCCGGATGTTAGAATCACGCTGCACTCGATGAAGTTCTCCAGCTCTCGGATGTTTCCTGGCCAGGGATGAGAGGTGAGGCGATTCATTAGCTCGGGGGGAATCCTATCGATTATTTTCCGCATGCGCGCGGCACACTTAGCTACAAAATGTCTTACCAGTAACGGGATGTCTTCTGTGCGATCACGTAGCGGCGGCACGTGTATCGGGAACACGTTGAGGCGATAGTAGAGATCACTGCGAAAACGCTTCTCTGATATCAGCTTCCACAGGTCCCCGTTGGTTGCCGCCACAAGCCGCACGTTCGAGTGCTGTGTCTGCGTGCTGCCTAACCTCTCGAAATGTCCGTCTTGAAGCACTCGCAACAGTTTTGCCTGCATTTCCAACGGAAGATCGCCGATCTCGTCGAGAAAAAGTGTGCCCCCGTGAGCAGCCTCGAAGCGACCGATCTTTCGTGCAATCGCGCCCGTAAAAGCCCCCTTTTCGTGACCGAAGAGTTCACTCTCCAGGAGTCCCATCGGAATCGCGGCGCAGTTCAGCTTGATGAAAGGGCGAGTCGCGCGTCCGCTACGGGCGTGAATGGCCGCGGCGATCAGTTCTTTACCAGTACCTGTCTCGCCTTCGACCAAGACCGTCGAATTCGTCGGAGCAACTGTCTGGATCAGTTCCAAGACTTTTAGCAGGCCTGAGCTATTTCCTACGATTCCCTTAAAACCATCGATCTCACGGTCGGAGCTCTCGCGCTCGAATTGTTCGAACGTGCGATTATCCGGAATCGTTACTACATGACTAGCCATAAAACACTTGACCTTTAACGAACCTTCTCCTTTTCGTGATTCCAAGTCAGACCTATGCGCCACGGGGCGACGCCATCGTCGAAATCGATATCAGAGTGAAGCATGTACTTCCGCCCAGCGGCCAAACCGATCAGCTTTCGTCCCGGGGGTGAACTGTCCGCGCTTCAAGGAAGGAATCGATTTCTGCAATTTCTGGGGCGCGGTTACAGCTCCTTCAATTGTTCTCAACTGAGCCACAATAGGACCCGTCCATGGGCCGCGTCCAATACAATGAACTCATCAAACCGTTGCGTCACACGCAACGAATGTGAGATGCGGAGACGATTTATGGAACTGCAACAGTTGAGGTATTTTCGGGAAGTGGCCGAGCGGGAGCATGTAACACGCGCTGCCGAGAACCTATTCGTCTCCCAGTCCGCGATCAGTCGTGCCGTTACTCAATTGGAGGAAGAACTAGGCGTCCCTCTCTTCTATCGCCAAGGGCGCGCTGTGATGCTGTCGCCCTATGGGCGCGAATTCTTGGAGCATGTAACTCGGGCACTTGGTATTCTTGAAAGCGGGAAGCGGGTGCTCAACGAACGGACCGGGGAAGAATCCGGAACTGTATCGCTCGGTTTTCTGCATTCACTCGGAATTGAAATGGTTCCGCGGCTGATCAAAGAGTTTCGTCGGAAACATCCAAGGATTCAATTCACGCTGCTCGTCCAGCGCTCAGGAGAGATGCTGATGGAAGAGCTTGTCGTGGGCAGTATCGATTTATGCTTGTCTGTTCCGGGAATGTTTGAGCAAAGCGATGTCCGCTGGAGGCATCTTCTGGACGAAGAATTGTTGATCGCTATGCCACAGACGCATCGATTGGCGGCGAAGCGTACCCTTAACATTAGGGAATTGTCGTCCGAGCC
>DATNKA010000665.1:0-3504 GCA_035603655.1 Candidatus Acidiferrales bacterium
TCCCTTCCTGCACGGTGGCGGTTTGTCCGGCATCGAGGTTCGAGAGTCTGTCGACTTGCCCGCTGGGCCATTGAATCTTGATTGTATCGGCTTTGGTTTGCGCGCCCAGTCCGAAGGTGAGCACCAGCTCGCTCTGCGAAAGGTAACTTGATCCGGAGCGCAGCATTTTCCACTGCTTCTCACCCCCCGCAGCCACGTACACGACCGCTCCGATACCGTCACGATTCGACTTCGTTCCCACCAGTTTCAGGCGCAGGCTGTGATTCGATCCACCCTCGTTGTGGAATAAGTAAGCCGGTCCGGAGTTCGTCGTGACCAGAACATCCAGATATCCGTCATTGTTGATATCAGCATAGGCCGCTCCTCGCGCCACTCGCGGCGCGGCAAAGGCTTCCCCCATCTGCGCCGTGACTTCCTGAAACTTGCCACTGCCGAGATTGCGGAAAAGATGCGCCGGCTCGGCGTAACGCACACGCTTCTGCACGTGCTCAATCTGATCCTCGATGTGCCCATCGGCAACGAAAATATCAGGCCACCCATCATTGTCGTAATCAAAGAAAAAACATCCAAAGCCTAGCGTGACCAGCGTGGCCCGCCCTACTTCCGATTGCGGAGCTTCGTCCACGAACAGGCCGCTGCCCTCGTTGTGGTAAAGCGAAACCATCTGATTGGCGAAGTTGCTGATGATTACGCTGGCGTGACCACTGCGATCATAGTCGGCCGCATCCGCGCCCATGCCAGCCCGCGCGACGCCATCTTCGCTGAAAGCTATTCCAGACGGAACGCCGCGCTCTTCGAATGTTCCGTCCTTCTTGTTAAGGTAGAGTTTGTTGGGCTGGGTATCGTTGGCGATAAGTATGTCGGGCCAGCCGTCGGCGTTGTAATCGAGGATGGCGATGCCCAGGCTCTTTGAAGTTGGATCGCCAAGACCAGCCCTTTGCGTGGCATCTTCAAACTTGCCACCGCCGAGGTTGTGCCACAAACGCACCGAAGTTCCTTTGTACGATTCCGGAGTGCAATAGGACTTGTGCGCCCCGTCCAGTGTGCAGTAAAGATCGGTGTCCTCGGTCCAGCGCACATAATTCGCGACCACCAGATCGAGTTTGCCATCACGGTCGTAGTCCACCCACGCGGCGCTGGTCGAGAATTCGCTCGGTCCCCACATGCCGGCCAGTTTCGTTACTTCAGTGAACGTCCCGTTGCCGTTATTGTGGAAAAGATGACTCTGCCCGAGAGCGGTAATGAACAGATCGTCGAATCCGTCATTGTCATAATCCCCCACCGCCACTCCGAGTCCGAACATTGGAATCGCCAGCCCAGCCTGGCGAGTTACGTCGCTGAAGGTTCCGTTGCGATTGTTGTGGTATAGCTTCGGAGTTGTCGCGCCATTGCGAGCGTGTCCGGGCCAGTCCGCACCATTCACCAACAGGATGTCCGGATAGCCATCGTTGTCATAGTCAATGAATGCGCAGCCCGGACCCATGGTTTCGGGCAGCCACTTTTTTCCAAAAGCGCCGTTGTTGTGGGTGAAATGGATGCCTGCCTGCGCGGTTACATCTCGGAACTGGATTTGCTGGGCATGACTTGTTACCGACGAAAAGGCCAACAACCACATAGCCGTGGAGGCCCGGATGAGTCTTCGACAAGAGCGCCTCATCGTGAGGCTCCGCCCGACGCGAGGGTGGAGGCTTTCCAAACTCTGCCCGGCTGGACCGCCGAACCGGTCGTCCTTGCCGATTTCGATCCAATAATCGGCAGCGACACGGAAATATGTTCATGGATCGACTGGCGTTCGTTGTTATCTTCCGGATGCGTCTGGCGATATGGTCCGGTAATCGCCTGGGACGACTCGTCCGCCTTGAATCGCATGTAGCGTGCTTCGTGCTCTTTCGCTAGCTTTTCGTTGCCCAGCCCGTTGTAGCAAAGCATCAGATTGTAGTGCGCCTGCAGATCTTCGGGATCGATCGCCAATACTCCCTGCAGGGTGTTCACCGACTCTTGATATTTGCGTTGAAGAAACAGGACCCGGCCTAAATCGTTGAGCGCCACGCGGTCCCGCGGATACTGGCTTAGCACACTGCGCAGGCGGGCGGCAGCACCGTCGTAGTTGCCATCCGAACGCAGCACTCGAGCATAGAAGTAGTTCGCGCGTGCCAGACTCGGGGAGATCGACAGCGCCTTCTCTAGAACGTTGCGGGCGCGTTCCATGTCGCCCTCTTGCACGGCGCAGCGGCCGATATTCACCCATCCATCGGGATTGTTGGGATCGGCCTCGGTTACCTTCTGAAACGCTGCCGCCGCTCCCTTCAGATCGCCTTGTAGAAACAATCCGATTCCATAATCATTCCAGCGCTGCCATTCTTCTTTTAAAACGACTGTTCGCGACACGGCAGCAGGCGCGTCGTGCGCCACCACAGGCAGCGTCACTTGGTTTTCAGCGACGGTAACGATGGGCACGTCAGGGATCTTCTCTTCTTTCGCCGAAACTCCCTGAATCGACTTCGTGAATACCAAGGGACGGTCATCGTAATCCGGCGTTACGCTGTGGCCCGATTTTTCATCGGCCTCACCCACGAAGGCGAATTGCGTGTTCAACCAAGAGAATTTGCGATAGCACAAACGCGCATGCAGTGTGATTTTATTGCCCGCGTTTTGAGGAATCGAGATTCGGTAGTGCACAGTGTCGGCCGCGCCCGGCGGGATAAGCCTCACATACACTACCGCCCTTGTGGCCCAGGCGTTGCGCTTATTGACGGCGTTACCATGCGCATCGATTTGCAAGGAGCGATAGAAATGCGCGCCTTTTTCCACCGGCCCCTTGCCATCGCCCTCTACCATGCCACTCCAGAAAATAGTCTGCCCTTTTTCGTCCGTGCCCTTCAGTTCAAGCCACGTGTCGTAAGCATCGACCGTGCCGCCGGGGAAAAAGTGCCCCACCTTTTTGGTGCGGACGACGACATCCACCCGCACTGTATCGCCGCGTCGCAGGGCCGGCTGTACGCGATTCAGCGGAGCGGTGACGGGCGCAACTTCTCCGCCCGTGCCCGGAGTGATTTTGGTTTCCGCCTCTTCGCCGACCGCAAAGGTTGTGGCCAGCTCCGATTGACTGGTGGCGCCCGTCTTCAGCGGCGCCTGCGCCGGAGATACCGCAAAGATATCGACCGTGAGGGCGCCGCTCTTCAAGAATTCTTCGGTGAGTTTTAATTGCGCAGCGTCTTCATTGGCCGTGGGCAGCGCGGTGTTTGCGCCGGGAAAACGGTGCGAGTGAACCACTCCATTGATGTTACCCGCGTCTTTCGAAGGCTCCGCCGGCATGTGGCAATCGGCGCACTGCTGAGGCTTAGGCGGATAGTAGAACGACCGCGCACCCTGTCCGGAGACCCCACTGGCCTGCCAATTGTCATATTCGTTGAAGCCGCGGAACCAACGATAGTGATTCACCGGCACGTCGAGGTGCACTTTGTGGCAGGTAGAACAGAACTCCGCGGTTTGCGTTTTCATGAA
>DATNKA010000666.1:0-3769 GCA_035603655.1 Candidatus Acidiferrales bacterium
TCCTTGAGCGTCCCTAGAGTCGGATCGAGCGCTATCCCGACGGCCAGCGGGTCATACATCGCGGCACCGCTGTATCCGCTCTTCTCGCTGCGAGTCAGATAAAAGTCAGCGATCTTCGCGATGAAGTCGCTCTGCGGTCCACGTGATGACTGAAGCAGTGCGAAGTACTTTCTTGTGATCAGCGTCCGCTCGCCCACGTCTGAGCCAACCATTGTTACCATCCATCCGGCATTGAAGACAATCTGCGCCGCTTCGGGATCGTTATAGATGTTAGCCTCCGCCGCTCCGTTGACGTTTCCGCCCGTTATGGAGCCGCCCATGATGACGATATCTTTGACCAGGCCCGCGATCGAAGGGTCTTTCAAAACCGCAAGAGCGATATTGGTGAGCGGCCCCACCGGGATTAGTGTGATCTCATGCGGAAATCTGTGAATCATGTCGATGATGAGATCCGGACCGAAACGTGGATCAGCTTTGCATTTCGAGGGTGGCAACTCGACATCGGCCAGACCATTCTTGCCATGCCAGAACTGCGCAGTAATCAGCTTCTGATTGAGTGGATGTTGCGCTCCTCCAGCGACGGTAACGTCGCAGCGTCCGGCCAGGGAAACTATTTTTAAGGCATTCTCCAAACCCTGCCGCCCGTCCACATTGCCCGGTACGACCGTCAGCGCCTCCACCTTAAGCTCCGGGGAGTTCAAAGCAAGGATGATAGCCATGGCGTCGTCGGTGCCAGGATCGGTATCGATGATCACTCGTCGGGGGGTGGTCTCGGTAAAGGCACTCGCAAGAAAAGCCGGAACGAAAAGCAGAGTCAGAGTGAACGTGATTCGAAGTTGCTTCAAGGAAGGAAACCTTTCGCGTTAGTTTAGGCTATAGCAGCATGCCGGCAATTGAAGCCGACATCAGGTTTGCCATCGTTCCTGCGAGCATGGCGCGAATTCCGAGTCGAGCCAGTTCGCTCTTCTTGTTCGGCGCGAGTGCCCCGATGCCGCCAATCTGGATTCCGATTGAGCTGAGATTCGCGAATCCGCAAAGTGCAAACGTAGCAATCGTGAAAGAGCGCGGATCCAGCCCCGCTCGCATCGGTCCGAGCATGGAGAATGCCACTAGTTCGTTCAGCACCATCCGTGTGCCGAGCAGGTTGCCGATGACCCCGCAATCGTGCCACGGAATGCCAATGACCCACGCAATCGGGGCAAATAGCACTCCAAAAATCTTTTCCATGCTCGCGGGGAACCAAAGGATTCCGTGACCCGCCAGCCAATTGTGCACTCCACCTAGAATCCCATTCGTGAGCGCAATCAGGGCGAGAAACGAAATCAGCATGGCAGCGATGTTCAAAGCCAAATGCAGACCGTCGGTCGTCCCACGGGCGACCGCCCCTAAAAGATTCTCTTCCTTCTCCGTTTTCTCTTCGTCTTCGCTCATCACAACTCGTCCAGCAGTTTTCGGCTGCTCGGTTTCGGGGACGAGCATTTTCGCCATCAGCAGCGTGCCGGGCGCAGTCATGATCACCGCGCTCAGCAAATGCTTGGGTTCGATTCCGAATGCGATGTAGGCTGCCATGATGCCGCCAGAAACGTGCGCCATGCCGCTGGTCATCACGGTCATCAGTTCGGACCGGGTGAGATCGGGCAAGAAAGGACGGATGGTCAAAGGAGCTTCGGTTTGTCCCATGAAAATGCTGGCGGCCACATTCAGCGACTCCGCTCCGCTCGCCCCCATCACACGAGTCATGATCCAGGCGGCGATCTTGATAACAAACTGCATGACGCCATAGTGGTAGAGCACGGCGAAAAACGCCGCGATGAAGATGATGGTTGGCAGTACCTGGAAGGCAAAATAAAACCCGAGATGGGAACCTTGTTTCCCGAGCTCGCCAAACACAAACTCGGAGCCGACGAAAGCGTAACTGAGCAATCGATTCACCACATCGCCGGCTTTCTGAAACACTCGCCGGCCAGTTTCGACTCGTAATACAAATACGGCGAAGACCAGCTGTAAGCCCAGTCCCCACGCTACCGTCTTCAGGCGAATGGCGCGCCGGTTGGTTGAAAAGGCATAAGCCAGTCCGAGCATCGTCAACAGGCCGAGGATTCCGGTGAAGCGTCCCATTCAGTCTTTTCTCCAGTCTGATCACGCGTATCCGATCCGATCATGTGTGTCCTATGATGCGATGGATCAGCGGCCTTTTCTCGACGGGAGAATCGGCAATCTGATAGCTCTCTTCGAGCAACTCCCCGACCCGTCGCGCGCGTGCTTCCGAATTGTAGTGAATCGTCGCAAGCCGTTCGCCACTGGAAACCGCATCTCCGATTTTCTTGTGCAGCACGATGCCCACGGCGGGATCGACAGAATCTTCTTTGCGTTCGCGACCACCGCCGAGAACGACACATGCCGTTCCTATCTGCTCGCACTTCAGGGACGCGAGGTACCCGCCCCTCGGGCTGGAGATCGTCATCGTATGTTGAGCCTGCGGCAGTTTGCCGGGATCGTCGATGGCTCGCGGATCTCCACCCTGCAGTTCCACCATCTGCCGAAACTTGGCGAGCGCTTTGCCGGACGAAATCAATTTCTCGCTCTGCCTTTTCCCGTCTTCGACCGTCGCAGAGACTCCACCGAGATGCAGCATCCAGCCCGCAAGCTCGAGGCAGAGCCGGCGCAAGTCTTCCGGCCCTTGGCCGCGCAGAATTTCGACGACTTCGACAACTTCGAGCGCATTGCCGATCATCGATCCCAGCGGCTGATCCATGTCCGTGATTAACGCCACCACCTCTTTCCCCATTCGTTCGCCGGTTTCGACCATAAGCTCAGCGAGGAAAGCGGCATCGTCTTCCGTTTTCATGAATGCGCCGGAGCCGGTCTTTACATCGAGCACGAGCGCGTCGATGCCTTCCGCCAGTTTCTTGCTCATGATCGAGGCACAGATCAGATATGGACTTTCCACTGTGCCGGTCACATCGCGCAACGCGTAAAGCTTGCGATCGGCAGGAGCGATTTCGGCGGTTTGGCCAATCATGGCGCAGCCACAAGTTTCGAGTATCCGGCGAAATTGCGCGACCGGAAGATTCACATTGAAGCCGGGAATAGCTTCCAGCTTGTCGAGAGTGCCTCCGGTGTGACCCAGTCCGCGCCCACTGATCATCGGAACGGCCACACCGGCGGCAGCGGCGAGCGGGGCGAGCACCAGCGAAGTCTTGTCTCCCACGCCTCCGGTGGAATGCTTGTCGACTTTTCTTGCAGAAATCGAGGAGAAATCGAGAACGTCTCCCGAGTGCAGCATGGCATCTGTCAGTGCAGCCGTTTCCGGGCGCGTCATGCCGCGCAGCACAACTGCCATCAGCCACGCCGAAACTTGATAGTCGGGAATATCACCGGCGGTGTATGCGTTCACCAGGGAGTCGATCTCGTGTCGGGACAACTCCCCACCGTCGCGCTTCTTGCGGATCACATCGATGGCGCGGATTATCTGGGCTGGAGGCGAAGGCGGATTCACTGGAGACGGAATCCTTCTGGAAGCAGTTCGGTGATGTGGGCTTGCCGTGGTCCGCCAACTCCTGGAAAGAAGACGGTTGCGTCCGGCCCGAATTCATAAATCACCTGACGGCAAGCGCCGCAGGGCGAACAGGGAACGCCCTGGTCGTTGACTACCGAGACGGCACGGATCTTGATCTTGGGTCCAAGCTCGGCGACCGCCGAGAAAATCGCGGTGCGCTCGGCACAGTTGGTCATTCCATAAGATGCATTCTCGACGTTGCAACCGCAG